>DOYB01000111.1:0-15634 GCA_003518745.1 Selenomonas sp.
TCCTCTTCGCCACGTTCCACAGGATCCGGCAAGTCCTCATACTCCGTGATGGAATCGTCTCGAATTAGGCCAAGGTCAAGGCTGTTGCCCTTTTCCGCGATTTCCTCCCGGGTGAATACGCTCCAGCGCTCATCCTCCACGGTATGACGGTCAGCGGCTTCATAGGCCGCTTCGAAACCGGCAAAATCCTCCTTCTTCAAGGGATTTGTCTTGCCGAAGGAGGGCATATTGGTTCGAAGGTCATAGAACCAGACCTCCTTGGTGTTGCCCTTGTCCGTCTTTTCCCGTGTGAAAAAGAGCACATTGGTCTTGACGCCCTGGGCGTAGAAAATCCCCGTGGGAAGACGCAGAACCGTGTGCAAATTGCACTTGTCCATAAGGTCGGCGCGTATTTTCTCGCCGTCGCCGTCGGCAAAGAGGACATTGTCGGGGAGCACCACGGCAGCCCTTGCCTTTCCGTCCGCTTTCAGACTGCGATAGATATGCTGTAGGAAGTTGAGCTGCTTGTTGCTGGTGGGGAAGGTGAAGTCGTCACGGGTGGCCCGCTCGCCGCCTTTCTTCGTGCCAAATGGGGGATTTGTCAGCACCAGATCATAGCTCTTCATGCTTTTGCCCTGGTTGGACAGGGTATCTGCCAGCAGAATCTTGCCATCAATATCATGGAGCATGGCATTCATCAGAGCGAGGCGGTGGGCATCGTGAACCAGCTCCGAGCCGGTGAAGGCTTCCTCCTTCTCAAACTTGGCGGTATCGGCATCCAGATCGAAGAAATCGTCCGTCATGTCCTTAACGTATTGGTGGGCCGCGATCATGAAGCCGAAGGTTCCGCAGGCAGGGTCGTTGCAGCGTTCTCCCGGCTGCGGCTTCATCAGGCGTGTCATAACATCAATGAGCACACGAGGGGTGAAATACTGTCCCGCGCCGGATTTCTTCTCGTTGGCGTTCTTTTCAAGGAGGCCTTCATAGAGATTCCCAAGCCCTTCTTCACGGGCAGAGTACCAGTCCAGTCCGTCAATGGTGGTGATGATTTTCTCTAGGTTCTTGGGTTCGTCGATATTCGTGGCGGAGCCTTGGTAAATCTCGCGGATACGTCCCGTACAATGCTCCCCTAAATGGTTCAGCAGTTCCTTGTAGTACCTTTTCAGTTCAATGCCGCTTTTTGCCGTCAGCACATCCCAGCGATACCCTTCGGGAATCTGGCTCTCCGTCCCCGTTTCCTTCGCCATTTTCAAAAACAGGATATAGGTCAGCTCCGTAACATACTGATGATAGGTAATCCCATCATCCCTGAGCACATTACAAAGATTCCAAAGCTTCGCCACGATTTCCTGTGTTGTCATACTGCTGCCCCTCCGTTATTGTATCAGCTTATATTTTGAATATTTTCCACCCTGTGCTAACTCTATTCGATGTTCTTTGCATAGATTCTGCAATTGACGGTAAGCTTGAGACTCCTTCAAATGAAGCAACTGAACTACATCCCGTTTTGTCACAAAGCCTCCCTGTTGTTTAGCCAGGTTTAAAATCATTTCTTGAAAACGAAGATGATCAATTCCTTTTTGCCTAATATATTCCTTTTCTTTTTTTTCGGATTGGTATACTCTGCTGCTCAGCATCAACATTCGATTAGCTCCATGACCAAATTCCTCAATCAGTCCACGCTCTATCAGAATTTCTACCGTTGGAGCTAAACGGTTCTTTGGAAGATGAGTGAATTCAGCCAATTCACCGTTGTTCAATTTTCGCCTGTCTTTCAAAATGGAAAGTATCATCAAGGCATAAATCGACAAAGGATTATTATTGTTTTTTTGCTCCTCTGAAAGCAGTCGAAGAAATCCAGCATCTGCTTTGCCCCTTGGAATAAACAGAACAATATTCTTAGAGGTTGATTCTGAATAATCAGGCCATGGCCTACCAAATGAGATAGAACCTTCAAATATACGGTCAATGCCGCGTCCTGTACGCTCGACAAGACCGATTCGCTTTAATGCGTCAGATAGCACGGGATTTCTTCCACATGGCTCTACGGTCAAAAGGTTATCTATTGAAACGCCTTCTATAAAACCTCCGGGGTTGCTGATGGTCATTCCTTCATCGTCAATCATGACACGTACATTTCCTAATATGGAGTAATCTCGATGTACAATAGCATTCATTAAACCTTCACGAAATGCCTTGGGAGAAAATTCTGGAATTGGAATACGAAACAAGCCATCTTCTAGTTCCTGCTCCGGATTCCATGCTTTTATATGATTATCAAATAAATCAATCAATTCGAGAATAGGCTTATGATAAGATTCATTGACAGCAACATTTGTTCCTTTCAACACTTGAAAATCAGCCGTTGCCGTTGGAACCAGAAGCTGCAGGCGCTCTTCTCTTCCTAAAAGCAGCATGCCTGCCAATGTTGGATAGACATGCTCTCCCACCCTTGCGGTCAGTTGCAATGCCTGTTCCATTTCTTCATCCGTCAATTCCAGTAAGTTCCTGTCCCCATCGTGTTTTTTTATGGTGGAGCGAAGACGGTCTATTTGATGGGGATCAAAATCTTCCAAAGAGGCATCTTGTATAGGCTGTGCTGAGAAATCTAGCTTTCTAAGGTCGGAAAGACGGGTAACAATTTCGTAAGGATACATGGGCACTACTTCAGGAGAACCATCTTTTTTCAAGAGGCGTTTCAGTATCTTTCCGGAGGCAGAAGCAACAACCGAATTACTTTTGGGAACCGAAATTGCCATGACCTGTCGGCCATTTTCAGATAGGATTTCTGCTCTTACTGACAAGGAAGGCCTTGTCTTATTGGCTATTACTGCAGATGTACGAATGGTATCTTTGTGGCTTTCACTCAGTCCGGTAACGCTTCCGTCATCTTCTATGCCCAGATATAGAATTCCACCTTCCGCGTTTGTCATGCCTACGATTTCATCTACGAGTTTATCATCGGAATATCCTTTTTCACGGTCGCTTTTGAATTCTATCGTTAATGTTTCACGCTTTGGCAAGGACTGCATAACTATACCCTCCGGTTTAATTCATCATTTAACTCATTTTAACTCAAATGCAGAGTTAAAAGCAATGTAACTCTGCATTTTTGCTGAGTTAAAACAATACAGGCAATTTAGAAAGGCTCTAACTCATCGTTTAACTCGATTTTAACTCGATGTTGAGTTAAAATTTATACCACTTAATACATTTGTTGAATTAAAATAATGAATTAAATAAAGATTTTAAATGCTACGCTGCCCCTCCATCATCGTACAAATATTCATTTAGCTCCATGACGATATTTTCCAGTTGATTCCGAAATACCTTGTTGATTTTGGCAAAGCCACCCTGGGCCTTGAAGCGCCCGTCCTCTTCAAATACGGAGATATTCAGCACGGATTCTTCCAACAGGTACTTTTCTATGCGGGCAATCCAGCTAAGCTCCTGCTTGGAGAAGTCGTGAGCCTTCTTCAGCCTTGCTACGGCTCTGTGGATTCTGGCCTCGTGACTGATGAGAGCGGAACCGATGGCGTAGCGGCGAATCAGGCTGATGATGTCGGCGGTCATTTCCTCATTGGTGAGCTGTGAGATTGCCGTGTTAAGCTGCTGTGTGGTAAAGCCCTCTCTGTCCAGTGCCAACCGCAAATGCTTCAGGCTTTCACGGGTAAGCTCCCTTGGCTTTGTGCAGACGATGTTCAGAGCGGCGATTTCGTTTTTGTTGGAGGTTACAAAATCGGCAAACGCATCGAGATAATCCTCGGGACGCTCACCCTTGCCATAGCCCCGTCCATGATAGGTGAGCTCATCTTCCTGCAGGGAAATCACCACCGGTTTGGCTTCATTGTAGCGGATTTCGTGCAGCATGCCGATTGGTTCGGCGTAGGAAAGCAGACGCTTTTTCCCATCCTTGGGTGAGTCCTTTTCTACTTCGGAAATGATATCATCCGGTGTTTTTCCGCCTGTCATACTGACAAAATGCTCCGTCGCCTCATGGCTCATATTGCGCTTTTTTCGCTGCAGCTTGGCGATAATCTGGTCAATTTGACGCTGTATCTGTTCCTCTGTTTCCATGACTTCCAGACCCTCCATAAGCTGACGTAGGGTCACATGGGGATTGACTGCCACGGGCTTCATGGTGCTGACATCTTCCAGTGAGGCATAGACCCCCACAGGGTCATAGATTTCAAAATGGGTCTTATGGATTGCGGGACAAAGGCGTGTGGCGCGTCCAAGCATCTGCTCGAACAGGATGCGGCTCTTCACGCGGCGCATAAATACCAAGGTGGTAATCTCCGGCACGTCAATGCCGGTTGTCAAAAGATCCACCGTAATTACCATGCTTGGATAACGCTCGTTTTTGAAACGCTTGATAACCTCATCGAGCTTCCTGCGATTGCCGCCGCCGACGCTGCCGGTGATTTTCATAATGGCATCGTTGTCAACGCCGGATTCGGCATAAATTTCTTTGAGAATTTTCACAATCAAATCAGCATGCTGGTCATCCACGGCATAAATCAAGGTCTTGCCTTGCTGCTCCGGGGATTCGGGGTCGATATCACGGGCGATTTCCCTCAATACGGTTCGATTGAAGTTTTCCGTAATCACCTGCCGATTGAACTGGTCGATATCGAAATCCAGCTCATCCTCAAGGAGCTCGCTGTTGGTGATTTCATCGGTAACAGGGTCATAGATAATGACCGTGTCGCCGGAATGATAGTGAATCCCCTCCTGACTGAGTTTGGTCTTCAGTTCATGGGGCGCGTCATGGTCGACCAGGTAGCCCTCAATGACGGCTTCACGATAGGTGTACTTGAATACGGGCTGTCCGAATATCCGGGTGGTTTGGAGCGCGGGCGTAGCCGTCAGAGCAACGCGAACCGCGTCGAAGTATTCAACGACACTGCGGTACTTGCTCTGATAGTCAAGCTGGTCACGATACAGCAGCTCATCATCGCCCATTTCCTTATCGAGAATATAGCCGCGATGGGCTTCGTCTATTATCACCAAGTCATAATCCGTTACGGCGGGCATGGCATCCTCGTCATTATAAAGAATGCGCTTTACCATGCTTTGAACCGTTGCGACCTGAACGCGGGTTTCACGGTCAATGGACTTGTCCTCCAGATTTTTGATATTGTATATGTCATTGAGGGTCATCAAATCTTCCAATTTGACTTCTTTGAATACGTCCTCGGCCTGTTGGCCAAGAGCTGTGCGGTCAACCAAAAAGAGGATTCGACGGAATCGGTTTGTTTTCAGGAAGCGGTATATCATGCCCAATACCGTGCGGGTCTTTCCGGTTCCCGTTGCCATTGCCAAAAGGACGTTCTGCTGTCCATTCTGAATGGCTGTTTCCGCTGCCTTGATTGCCTTGATCTGGTATTCGCGCAGATTTAGGCCGTCTTTATCCCGCAGCAGGTCATAGGACATATTCTTCAGGCTTTGGTTTCCTGCGGCAATGTCCTTTGCCAGCAGCTCCATGATGCCCGCAGGACTCATCCAGCCATGCAGTGCCTTTGGGGCATTGTAGGAGAGTCTGAGGTCAAGGAACCAGATGCCGCTTTTGGTATCATATTGCTTTAGGTAGGGGCGTCCATTGGTGGCAAAGGTAAAGGGCACTTTGTATTCACCCCAGGTACCAAGCTGATATTTTGCGTCCTCATGGCGAATATGTCTGGAATAATCCTTGCATTGGTAATCGATTACTGAGGGAATATCCTTATGGATGGCCTTGGCCTCGATGATGGCCACCAGCTTCAGCTCCACAAAGAGCGCATAGTCCGCATAGCCTTTGCGTCCAATGGAGGAATCCGTGGGCCATTCGGCAATGGCGAGATAGCGGCCCTTGGCAGGACGTGTCCCATTGGAGTAACGCAGTTGTTCCGTATTTGCCTCCCAGCCGACCTTACGGAGCTGTTCGTCAATCAGGTAGCGGGTTTCAGCCTCGGATTTTACGCGTTGGCTCGCGGCTTTTTGGGCCTGTTTCTTGCGCAGCGCCAAATCCATCTGCTTTGAGGCCGCGGCGGTATTTTCCGCTTCCCGAAGCAAAGCCTCTTCTTTGGTTTCCTCTGCCGCTGTTTCTTCCGGTAAAGGATTTTGCTGAGGTTCAGGCATCACGAATTTCTGATTCTGATAGTTCCAGTCTCCGTAGGTCTGCATGAACCACTCGCAGAGGCTATGGGCCATTTGAAGGAGCGCCTTGGCATCCGTTACGGATTCGTAATTCTCATGGGCCGCTCTGTTTCTTACCTTTCGCAGGGCATGGAGAATGTCTGACAGGTCACGTGTGATAAGGCCATCCTGAAGCAGCGTGTGAATACGGGCAATGGCAGTATTCTCACGGGGAAAGGGAACACGATCATAGGAGAAAATGAGGTTTACCACTGTTTCTCCTATCATCCCCAGCTTCATCAGGCAGGAATTGGAATCACTATAGCAATACCGTTCTGCTAAAGCTCCAAAGCTTGCCAGAACAGGAAATTTGTCGCTCAAGAATGAAAAGTTCGACTTCAACAACCGCACCTCCCCATATGGGAACTGTTCTTATGATACTAATATAGCATAGTAGCCCCTCCCTATCAACAAAGCATGGGGGTCAACTATCAAGTCACTTATGCACCATGGCGGCCAGTTGGAGGCCAATAAACGCAGCAAACAGGCCAAAGGCAACATTCGCGGTCATGTTCAGTACCGAAAGGAGAATATGACCATTACGGTACAGGGCAAGAGTTTCCACAGTCAGGGCGGAGAAGGTGGAAAGTCCGCCCAAAAATCCAACGGTGATTAGAAGGCGCACGGATTCAGGGAGCAGGTGGAGATGATGGGCAATCGGCAGGAGCAAGCCAAGAACCAGCCCCATGAAAAAGCTGCCGAAGGTGTTGACAACCAATGTGCTGACAGGGAGAGAGGCGCCGAACTGGGCGATTGTAAAAGTTGTGATTATATAGCGGCACACAGCGCCAAGGCCGCCTCCGAGAAACACATAGAAATATGTCATTGTACCTGCTCCTTTGTATCTTGAATGGCAATATTATAACGTCTCAATGACTTTTTTGCCAACTGTATATAATAGAACCTGTTATAGAAAAAGATGAGCGTGGCTCGGGAGCTTCTGTTGCAGAAGTTTCCAAGTCACGCTTAACTTTTTAAAATTCTCCACCGAGATTTTCAAGTGAATCTATTATTATCACGCAATCCGGACGGACATGCCGCATTACGAAGCGCATCTTATCCTCAGGCAGGGCTACACATCCTCCAGTGTATGGCTTTGCGGGGCCAAAGCAGTGAAGGAAGATGGCCGAGCCTTTACCGGGAATACAGTCCGGATTGTAGCTGATGTTCATGCAATAAACGTAGTGGGGGTTATAGTCCACTATGTGTTCGCTGCTTTCCTTGTCAAGCTCGGGAAGCTCACGGATATCCACCATTTGGTTGTACTTCATGCCGGGACGCGGATCACCGGACCAGTAGATATTATCGTCAACCTGCTTGTAGGGAATGGCGCATCCCGGATCAGGCGCTATTCCAAAGGCATTGGTGAACTGGAAAGTGCCAATCGGAGTCATGCCATCTCCTTCCTGTGTCTTTCCCAGTCCGTTCCTGCCAATGAACCCCGGAGAGGTCATAATCTGATTCCAACTGCCATCTGCTGCTCTTTCATGCATTGAAATCCATGCTGTGGTGTCGCCAATGCCAGCCACAACGAAAAGCTGATTCGCATCGGCAACATTTGCGTCAGGCAGTGCCCGTACCCATTGCGGTGATGGAGCTGCCGCTTCTGCTGTCATGCCTCCGCCGGAAATAACACCCATCATCACAGCCAGAACCATTAACCATTTTTTCATAATGCTTCCTCCGATACAATATATTTTCTGCTGTCATATTTTCAGCGAGCTTCTGTTCAAAATCCTCTTCTGTTTAAGCCTAAAAATAGTATATCATATCCATTTCAGGTTTCAAGTTTTTGTTGATTAGGAATTTAGAGGATGAATAACACATTACAGTCTATAAACGTCAATGGCCAATATATAGATATATTTTATGCGATAAAACATAAAAAATATAGATGTATATATAATATTATACATAAATAAACTGATGTATCTATAAAAATAAGCAGATAAGAACTCGCATTTCTTACCTGCTTTTTCGTTTTTCAGGTGTTTCCTGTTTTTACCTGTTCCTGCAGCTTTTCGATTTTTTGCCTTAGCTCCATTTCATTCAGCGCCATCAGGAACTCTATTCCGTATATGATAAAGTTTACAATGAACTTGAACCATATGAAGAGGGCAAAGAGTCCGAAAAGGGAGCCATAGGCTATTCCCATGGCGGGGACGAAGATCATGCACCAGCTATAGATGCCGGTGGCGGCCAGCCAGAGGCATGTCACTACAAGGGCTGTCAGAGCAGCCTGCCTGAAGGGCGGAGTGTATGAGTGGGGGGCGAATACGTAGAAGCATGTAAGCCATACAACCAGCACCACAAAGGGAAGAAGTATACGCAAGACATCCCAGACAAGTATAAAGGCGGCGGGCAGGCCGGAGGTTTCCTCAAGGTACATTATTACGGTATTGCCGAAAACAGGCAGTCCAAGCGAGGCTATGATGACCAGCATCAATCCGAAGGTGAAAATGATGCCCTTGACATATATCAGCAGGTTGTGCTTGGTGTCGTGAGCCATCTCCCTGGTGTTGGCGTAGTCAAGGCTGTCTGTGGCTCTGGTAAGGATTACCAGTCCTTGAACGAAGCTGTACATAGAGAAGAGTCCTGTGACCCACATCCAAAGAGTGCTGCGGGAGGACATTATGCGTTTGATGTCCCCGATGATGGGGCCTGCCATGCGGTCAGGCATGTAATGGGCTGCTATGCCGTATATGGCATCCACCTGTGAGGACATGACGAAAAGGGTGAGGTTCACCGTAAACACCAAAAAGGGCAGGAAGCCCAGTATGAAGTAATATGTGGTACCGGATGCCATGTCGAACCAGCTTGAAATGTTATGGTAGCCTGAAAACCGTTGATAGAAGAACAGTATGGTCTGCCATAGCGGTGCAAGCCGATCCAGCAATTTTTGCACCAATTTGTCCATGCAGCGTTCACACCTCGAATGCTTAAAATGATTTGAAAAGGCAATGCTATGGGTTACATATAAAAGACTTCATTATGTGAAAATAATCCAGTAAAAAACATGGATACTGGTATTTCCAGTGCGATTGGGTTAAAATATCAAAGGCAATTGGCTGAATTGAAAGGGGAATGAAATATGATTGATTATAGCTGCAGAAACGGCGAAAAGCCGGGCATTGGAACTTTCGGCAAAGTCGGTATTCTGGCGGGCTTGTGCCTCTGCTCTGTTTGTGTGGGGTGCGGAAATGATGGAAGCGTTTCTCAGGCACCAACGCAGCAGGAACAGCAGGCGGAGACTCCGGTCAATGAAGCCGCCGGTGGAGAAAAGGATACCGCTGTTTCATTTGTGGTGGCGATGGACGATTTTTCCAATTTGCAGGTTAATAGCCCCGGCATACCGGTTTACGACAAGCATACTCTGGCGGAACGGAGAAAGCTGGGACTGCCCACTGCCATGCCGGCAATTTCACCATACAAGGAAGGAAAGACGGCATATCTCACCTTTGATGATGGTCCCGACGACAAGAACACCTTGGAAATACTGGATATCCTTGCAAAAAACGATGTGAAAGCCACATTCTACGTTTTGGGACGGAATGCCAAGCTCTATCCCCAGACAGTTGAGCGCATGTTCAAAGAGGGACATGCCATTGGAAATCATAGCTATGACCACGATTACAACAGGCTGTATCCATCATCGGATAACTTCCTGGCTGAAATGGAGGAAGCCGACGAGGCAATCCATGCGATAATAGGTATGCGCCCATTGATTGTCCGCGCTCCCGGCGGCAGAATCGGCAATTTCACGGCAGCCTACGAGCACATGCTGGAGGAAAACGGATATGTAGAGCATGACTGGAACGTAAGCTCTGCCGACGCGGCTCCCAATCACCCCGTTGCCAGGGATTTCATCGATAATATAGATTCCCAGACTGATGACGGAAAAGAGAGCGCGATTATCCTCATGCACTGTTCTGAGGGACATGAGGAAACTGTTGCCGCGTTGCCGGAAATAATTCGTATATTAAAAGAAAAGGGTTACCAATTCGGCGTAGTCACTCCAATGACACCTCAGCCCTGGTAAAAAGCTGCAGCCGATTATGCGCGATTTCTGTAGTAGGCGTACATATATTGCTGGTAAACGCCGTTATAGGGGCTGTATTCCTCAAAGGGATACCCATTGGGGTATTCTGCCTCAAGAATGCGGTTTATCCAGACATCCTTTGGAAAAGCGTTTATGTGGTGCAACCCGAAGAGGGATACGCAGTTTGCCACTTTGATGCCTACTCCGTAAATTGAGGTAAGTGTCTTTAGGGTTTTCTCCTCTTCCTCATGAATTAAGCTGTCAAGGTCAATGGTACCTTCGTAAACCGCGGCTGCCGCGGCGTGTACGTATTTGCAGCGGTAGCCAAGGCGGCACGCGGTAAGGGCCTCTTCATCCAAGGCGGCAACGGCTTCGGGTTCAGGAAAGGCAAAATACTCCATGCCACGGCTGTCCAGCTTCCTTTGGCCGCAGGCTTCGGAAAGCAGCTGGACGGAGCGGCGTATGGCAGGTATGTTTCTGTTTTGGGAAATTATGAAGGTAATAAGCATTTCCCATGAATCCTGACGGAGTATGCGGATGCCCTTTTCCTGTTCCATAGCGGCAAACAGGAATGGGTCGCGATCCGGTTCTATGCGGCTCCGTATGGAGGCATAGTTCTCATTTAGATCCAAATAATCCCGCCAAATGGAGCTGAATTCCTTCTCATCACAGGAGAATTCGTATTGACTGCCGCCAAGTGAGGCCGCATATAGGCAGTGATTTCCGTGGAGGATCCGATAGCTGTTATCTTCCTGTCTTTCCCATCTGAAACACTGCCCGCTGTCCGCTATTTTTGCCAAATCCAAATCGTCGTTTATAGTAAGAATCATGGTCTTTGACCTCTCAAATCAGCCTGTTTGCTTTCCACCATTTCCTTGGCGAGCTGGACGGCTTTGACACCGTCCGGCGCATAGGCATCGGCGCCCGCGGCATCAGCGTACTCCTGTGTCAGAGCCGCGCCTCCCACCATTACCTTGGCAGGGCAGCCTGCGGCATGAAGCTCCTCTATGACCTTGTCAATCTGCACCATGGTGGTGGTCATAAGGGCGCAGAGGCCCACTATATCTGCCTGACTCTCTATCGCGGCTTTGACGATATCGGCAGAATCCACGTCCTTTCCAAGATCGATGAGATTGAAGCCGCTGTTTGCAAGGAGAGCGCCGGTTATGTTTTTGCCCAGGTCGTGAACATCGCCTTTGACAGTGGCAATGACGAATGTTCCCTTGTCAGCGGCCTTCTGCGCGGGAAGGAGCTCCTTCAGCTTTTGGAAGGCGGTGCGCATGGTTTCCGCGGAAAGCAGTACCTGTGGGAGAAATACACGGCCCGCGCCAAAATCAGTGCCGATATCGTTCATGGCGGCGGTGAGGGCCTTCTCGGTGATTTCGTTGGAATCATGGCCTTCACGAATGGCCTGCTCCACCAGTGAAACAATGGAGTCCTTTTCACCGTCTATGACGGCGAGCTTTATGGCTGAAAGTATATCGGTGCTGACTATCTTAGCCTCGGCGGCCTTTTTGGGCACGCTGAGGTTTTTTTCGTTTTTGCTGAAGGCTAGGCCGTTGGGGTCCTTTCCCAGAAGGGCGGCGCTTGCCATCAGCGCGTTCTGCATTGATTCATCATAGGGATTCATTATGGGGGCATCCAGTCCCGCTTCCAGGCACATGGCAAAGAATGTACTGTTTATGAGGGGACGGTTGGGAAGCCCAAAGGAAATGTTGCTGAGTCCCATGGTGGAGGGATAGCCGAATTCCCTGCGGTATAGACGGAGGGTGCGAAGTACCTCATGGCAGGCATTGACATCGGCCGATACTGTCATGACAAGGCCATCTAAAAGGAAATCTCCGTCCTTCAGCCCGTGCTCCTTTGCTTTGCTGATTATGCCGCGCATGGCTGCGGTACGGTCCTCCGCCGTTTTTGGAACCCCTTCATCCGTTATGGGGAGGCAGAGGATAGCGGCGCCATAGCGTTTTGCAAGAGGAAGGAATGATTCCAATCTCTCTTTTTCCGCGGTTACGGAGTTGATTAAAGCCCTTCCGGGGTAGGCCCGCAGACCTGCCTCCAAGGCTTCGGCATCTCCGGTGTCTATGGCAAGGGGGGCGTCTGTTATCTGGGAAATTTCCCTGATAGCGTTTTCCATGGCGGCAATTTGGTCAATACCGCCAACTCCCATATTGACGTCAAGAACCTGTGCTCCGGCCTTGACCTGATTTATTGCTTCCTTCTTGACGGAAAGCAGGGAGCCTTCACGGATTTCCGCGGCAAGCTTTTTGCGCCCCGTGGGGTTTATTCGTTCTCCGATAAGCACAGTGGAGAGCTCGCTGTCTATTACTACGGTGCGGCTGCGGCTGGTAAGCATGAGTTTTTGTGGTGGAGTGCGTTTGGGCTCACGGCAGTCCTTCAGGCTCCGTGCCAGAGCATTTATGTGTTCCGGGGTAGTTCCGCAGCAGCCCCCTATGTAGGTGGCACCGGCAGCCAACAGCTTCGGGCCCCATGCGCCGAAGTCTTCGGGGCCCATGGGGAAATGGGTTTCGCCATTCTCCAGATAGGGCATTCCGGCATTGGGCTGGACGCTGACCGGAACACTGCAGTTTTCAGCAATGCTCTTGACTATTGGAAGAAGCTGCTCAGGCCCAAGGGAGCAGTTCACACCTATAATGTCGGCTCCCATAGCCTCAAGAGTCACGGCGGCAGTTTGGGGATCAGTACCCGTAACGGTTCGGCCGTCCTCACTGTAGGAAAGCTGGCAGATTACCGGGAGCCCGCAGGCATCCTTTGCGGCCAGCAGGGCGGCTCTCATTTCCTGAAGGTCAATGCAGGTCTCGATTATTATATAGTCCGCGCCGGCATCAGCCAGTGCCTTTGCCTGCTCGTAAAAGGACTGATATGCCTCATTGAATTCCAGATCTCCCAGGGGAGATATGAATCTTCCGGTGGGGCCCATGGAGCCGGCTACCTTGGCGCGGCCATTGGCCGCAGCCTTTGCTATGGCGACCGCGGCGGAATTCAGTTCCGTCACTCTGTGGGCAAGTCCATAGTGGGCAAGCTTCAGGGCGCTGGCCCCAAAGGTATTGGTTTCGATTATGGTGGCTCCGGCCTTGATATATGCTTCGTGGACACCGCGTACCACATCGGGCTGCTCTATATTCATCAGTTCAGGGCAGGCTCCGGGCTTAAGGCCGCCGGCCTGAAGCATGGTACCCATTGCGCCGTCAAAAATATGTATCATAAACTTCTCTCCATTATGCTAACGTTGAACTCACAAGGAAAATTATCAAGTGGCTTCTTCATCAAGGGCTTCCAAAAGAAAGCTGACCGGACGGAAACCGTCATTGCAGGAAATCATTGCGGAATGGCTGTTTTTCATCCAGCCGTCATAGAAATTCTCAGCGCCGTGGGAAAGACCCATTACAAAGGCAGACATGGATTCCCAGGCGCTCTCGCAAAGACCCTCCGGACGTTTCCAGCCGTTGGCTATGAAAACCTGTCCTTCCTCCATGTCGCAGGCATGTTCCAGAGGATTTTCGTAAAGCTCCATTAAATCCCGGTAGCAGGCCTTCCGCATTACAGTAATACGGACCTTTTTCATGCCTGTTCTCTCCCTTCTGCTTTCATGTAAGTGGTGACGAAATCATAGAAATTCCTTAGTATGTAATTCTACCATCAATATCCCGACTCCTGCAAATAAATCAATATGAGAATCTTTAGATTTTCGGATTAGTAGATTTGAAGGATTTTTTGTTAATGTGTCGAATATGGTGTAACTGTTAGAGTTAATTGTCGGAAGAATGGGATCGAGTTACAGGAAATCCTTGGAATATATACAGAGTAAACGATTACTATATTTTGCGTTTTTTATTTGATTTTGTGTAGTGAGGAATATTTATATGATGAAGGGAGTATTAAATATGAGTGTAAAGACAGGTTTAGTCAAGCTGTTATGCGGAGCTGTTTTGCTGGGTGGAGTAATTATGCCATTCGGAATACAGGCAGAAGCGCAGGAGGCCGCAATTAAGCAGGAGATAGCCATGCATCAGCGCAGTACCTCGCCTGAGGATTCGAGAGGATTTGTGGTACTTACGGAGGCAGTGCCGGATATCATTCTGGAGCCGAGATACTATTCCACCTATAATTTCGTGGGAGATCGCATCGCGGGGTATGAGGAACCCTGCATCCTGATTACAAGGGAGGCAGCGGAGGCGCTTAAGGCGGTTTCCGCGGATGTGGTGAGGCAGGGGTATCGTCTCAAGGTTTACGATGCCTATCGTCCACAGATGGCCGTGACTAATTTTGTGGAATGGGCGAAAAAGCTGGATGATACCAGAATGAAGGCATATTTCTATCCCGGGGAGGATAAGGCATTCCTCTTCGACAAGGGGTATATAGCCGAATATTCCGGCCACAGCAGGGGAAGCACAATAGACCTCACATTATTCGATATGGCTTCCGGTAAGGATTTGGATATGGGAGGCACCTTTGATCATTTCGGTATAGAGAGTCATCCAGATTGGTGCGGAAACCCGGACACTATGGAATATATCGGAGCGGCTGAAGGGGTAGAGGGCGGCATTACAGCGGAGCAATTCCAAAACCGCATGATACTTCGGGCCGCCATGATAAAAAACGGCTTTAAGCCCCTTGATACGGAATGGTGGCATTTTACTTTGAATAATGAGCCATATCCTGACACATACTTTACATTCACCGTTCACAGACTTATGAATAAATGAAAGTGCTAATTTATAGAAAATGATTTCTGATAAATTAAATAAATTTTAAGATATGGAACTTTAGACAAGTTAAATCTAAAATTTATTTGCAAACAGTTCTTAAGCAACGAACCGCAGGACATATCCCCCGCGGTTCGTTGCTTGTTTATTTGATTTTTCTCGATGGACAATTCTTTTTGCTGCAGGAGGCACAGCCTTGATGGTCTACGGCAGACTTGGGATCTTTAGTGTTTTTGAATAGTCCTATGACGGCTGTTATGGATTTTCGTGGAATCAGCATCAAGGCTTCTGAAAGGGAAATACCAATTTCCTCCGCATGGCTCAATCTTATAAGCTCCGGCTGCTGCTCCAATGGCCAGTCTCCATAACCGGGACTGAAGCGCCAGCGCATGCCCATACCCTTCCGTGAAAGATCAGGTTCGATTGCCCTTTCCAGGGCATCAGCAACCTGTTCTACGGCTGTGGTGGCCGCCGCATCCAGAAGTACAGAGGAAGTGTAGGAGCCTTCCTCAAAACGTCTGGTAACCTCGTGCTCGATTTCTTCTCCGACGGTTGCCGCCAAAAGGATTACCTGTTCACAGCCCGCCAAATGCTGTCTGATGGAATTACCAGCCAGTTGAAAAGTGGGTGAGGAAAGTACTGTTCCTGTGAGACAGTCGTAATCGTAAAGCTGCCATATGCTATGGGGGTCGGCGAGTAGCCGGGCATCCTC
>DOYB01000111.1:15822-24107 GCA_003518745.1 Selenomonas sp.
AGCTTCAGTCTTCAGTTTCGCTGAATTCATCCGCGACCTCAAGGATTTTGTCCTTTACCGCGAAAAAGGCCGCTACCACCTGAGGATCGAAATGGGTTCCGCTTTCTGCTTTTATGATGGCAAGGGCTTTTTCATAGGGGAAGCCCTTCTTGTAGCTGCGAGTTGAGATAAGGGCATCAAATACATCAGCCACTGCCATTATTCGAGAGGAAAGCGGGATATCCTCTCCGGCCAGCCCGGAGGGATATCCGGTACCGTCCCAGCGCTCATGGTGGTATGTGGCCAGATTCCTTGCCTCGTACAGGTAATCTGAATCAGGCACGGTATCTATAAGGCTGCCGATGATTTTACCGCCGGCCGCGGCGTGGCTCTTCATCAGATCGAACTCTTCCTCCGTAAGCTTTCCGGGTTTATTGAGTATCGCGTCGGGTATGGTTATTTTTCCCACATCGTGAAGAGGCGCGGATTCCACCATGTTATGGATAAAGTCATCCGTCAGTATATCTTCATAGATTCCGCTTTCCTTCATTCCATCCGCGATTATTTTTACATAGGCCGCGGTTTTCCTGATATGGTGACCGGTATTCTTATCACGGCGTTCAACCATGTCCGCAAGTGTCATTATCAAGGCTGTTTGCATCTTCGCGATGGTTTCATTCTTGTTTTTGATGTCCGTCATATAGCGGACGCTGTCATGGGTCATTTTTACAAATATGCGGTATACATATAAGTACTCAACCAGAGGCGAGGTATTTTTGATGCGGTATAGCTTGCGCAGAGTATTATCGTAGCCCTCGGCGGTTCCTTTTGAGTCCACGAATTCATCAACCTTTTCGGCATCAACGCTCTCTGCCACCAGATTGGCTATGCCCGCCGCGAGGCGCTCGTTCTGCGCTATGGCAGTTTCCATGTAGAACTCATAGCTGATTGCGGCAGAGGCAAAGGCGAATACTGAAAGGGCCACCGTCAGCAGCATGGTGATTTTTGTTCGTATTGACATGCCACGGCACTGGTCATATTGGAAATCCATCAGATCCTGCTCTGAAAGGGGAGCCTGGTGCCAGCCTAGAAATGATAGGGGATTTTTTCTGGGGGGATTGGTTTTTTTGTCCATTAGAGCCTCCGATATATTCCCTACAGAAGTGCTTGGCCGAAGTAGACAATGCAGCCCAATAGCAGGATAAAGGGAATATAGATTTTTATGGTCATGGATAGGAGCTTGCTTTCTGAGCCTGCTCCCGCCGCGCCGATGGCGCCGATGCCAATGGCGATACTCTGGGGCGCTATGAGCTTGCCGGCGCATGCTCCGGTCGCGTTGGCGGCTGCCACCCAGGTCTGGACGTGATGGTTCGCGCCTATGGCGATGGCCGCGTCCATCTGAAGCTTGCCGAGAAGAATGCAAGTGGAGGTAGCGGAACCGGTGATGAAGCCTCCTACAGAACCTATGAAGGCGGAGATGAAGGGGTACATGGTGCCTGTGGCTTCTACGGTTTTGTCGGCAATGGTGGTGGTCATTCCGCTGTAGCCCATGACCTTTGCCGTGGCGATTATGGTTATGATGGTTATGATTGTAAACCGCAGGTTGATAAGGGTGTCCTTCAGTACGGTCAACATTTCAGATGGGGAAACCTTCTGTGCCAGCCCTCCAAGAAAGGCCGCCAGGAAAATCACCACTCCCGGAGTGGCAATCCAGTAGAAGGTATATGGCATGCCTCCTTCGCCCTGGTATATCAGCACTGAGGTCTGGAACATTATGAGTGTTTCATAGACAAGGGGGAACAGCTTGCTGGTAAGCAGCAGAAGTATGAAGATGAGTATAAAGGGAAGCCATGCCAGTAAGGCCTGCTGAAAGGATATGGACAATTTTTCCTGTTTGCCCGGCATATCGTATTCAGGGTCATTGGGGGGAAGGAATTTCGCGCAGGCTATGATAGTTCCCATGGTTATGATGGAACCGGCTACCCCGGCCAGCTCCGGCCCTATGAAATAGGAAACTCCCAACTGGGACAGGCAGTAGGCAAGTCCGGCGAAGGTGCAGGTGAGCAGCATGCCTTTGAGCGCTTTTAGTGAATTGCCGGCTGTTATGACCATGAGAAAGGGACATGCCATGGATAGGAGGCTCAGTTGAATTGCCACATCAGTGGCAAGCTCGATGGGATCCAGTGCCATTATGCCCGAAAGGGTTACCAGAGGAATCCCGATGGAGCCATAGGCTGATGGGACGAAATTGGCTATGAGGCACACAGCTACCGAGGTAACGGGATTTATGCCCATGCCCGCAAGCATACTGGCAGGTATGGCGACTGCCGTCCCAAAGCCGGCCATCCCCTCCAGGAAGCCTCCGAAGCCGAAGGCAATGAGCAGTATGAGAATCCGTTTATCCGTGCTTACAGAGGTTAGCATACCCTTTATGGTGTCCATTGCCTTGGTATGGACAGACAGGTTATAGGTGAAGATGGTGGCCGTTATTATGAGCAATATGGGCCAGCATGCCAGGGCTGTGCCCTCCAGGGCCGCGGTAGCGGTGTATTCCCAAGGCATTCCGAAGAAATAGGGGCTGATTATAAGGGACAGAATGAGCGCCACAGAGCAGGCCTGCCAGGCAGCCCGTTTTAGTACGCTCAGGGCTATGATCAGCCAAAGGATTGGTAAAAGTGCCGGAAAAAACAACAAGGTACATCACTCCATCCACAATGTGAAAAGCTGACTTCAAAATGCTTATTCGATATTTGCTGGTCAAATTCCTTTATGAAATGATTATTTGAAGAAAAGGTGTCAGGATTTTTGCTTGGCTGATTATTATAAAACATGGAAAATAATAATTGCATAATTCAATTATATTACTAAAACTGATATTTATATAGATACATATATATTTATCGAGAAAATTAGTATAAATATAATATTAAGCAAATAAAAAGGAGCCTATACCAGCTCCTTTTATCATTTCAGTATGCAGTTTTTTATTCCTTGCCTAAAGCCGTACTGATGGGGACTACAGTCTTTTCTTCGTAACAGGAGAAGGCATCGTCCACCAGATGTTTTTCCGGCTTTCTTGTAATCGCGCTTACAACAGGCACGATCACAAGCCCAGCCAGCATGGCTATGGCACCGCTGTTTATGGGGGATTGGAGAATCTGCGGAAACTCGGGACGGAAGAACATGTTGGTTGTCATGAGACCGCAGGCAAATATGAAGCAGGCCCAGCAGGAAGCTGCAGAGACGCTTCTGTAGTACAGGGAGTACATGAAGGGCGCCAGGAAGGCCCCCGCCATGGCCCCCCAGGAGATGCCCATGAGCTGCGCTATGAAGTTAACCGAGCTCTTATACTGTACCATGGCAAGTATTGCGGAAATCGCTATGAACACCACTATCAGCAGGCGTATGAAGAGAACCTGCTTTGACTCGCTCATGTTCTTGATGAAGTTATCCTTTATCAGGTCGATTGTTATTGTAGAACTGGAAACTATGACCAGAGATGAAAGGGTAGACATGGATGCAGAGAGCACCAGGATGACGATAAGGGCAATCATCCCCTCGGAGAGCCCTGAAAGCATGGTGGGAATGATGGAGTCATAGCCGTTGGCAGCAATATCTATTTGATCGGAGAAGAGACGTCCGAAGCCTCCAAGGAAGTAGCAGCCTCCGGCCACCACGATGGCGAACAGGGTGGATATGACAGTTCCCTTCTGTATGGCCTGTTCATCTTTGATGGCGTAGAATTTCTGTACCATCTGCGGAAGTCCCCATGTACCCAGTGAGGTCAGTATCACAACGAACAGCAGGTTAAGGGGATCCGGCCCAAAGAAGGATGCAAATATGCCGGGAGTGTCGGATACCCTTTCGTCAGTAACCCGCGCCAGTCCGTCCAGAGCCGCGAGGAAGCCGCCTTTTGAGGCAAGCACCGCTCCTATTACGGCCACCATGCCAATCAGCATGATGATGCCTTGGATGAAATCGTTTATGGCTGTTGCCATGTAGCCTCCGGCAATAACATAGACCGCGGTGAGTACCGCCATGAGAGTTATGCACATGGAATAATCTATGTTGAAGGCCATGCCGAAAAGTCGTGAAAGTCCATTATATAATGATGCCGTATAGGGAATCATGAATATGAAGATGATTATTGCCGCCCCGATTTTCAGTGAAGGCGATCCGAAGCGCTTCTCGAAGAATTGGGGCATAGTGGCTGAATCAAGGTGACGGCTCATGATTCTGGTTCGCCGTCCAAGGATGAACCATGCCAGCAGCGAGCCAATCAGGGCGTTGCCTATCCCTGTCCAGGTGGCGGCTATGCCATACCGCCAGCCGAATTGTCCCGCATAGCCTATGAATACCACGGCGGAGAAATAGGAGGTTCCGTAGGCGAAGGCCGTCAGCCAGGCACCTACGTTCCTGCCTCCGAGGACGAATCCATCCACATCCGTGGCGTGTTTTCGGCAGTAGAGGCCGATGCCTATAAGTACAGCGAAATATACGCTTAAAAGTAATAGTTTCATTTACCGGGCCCTCCATATTTCTTGGCATCCCTTGCGGCGTATTCTGCCGCATGCTCCAAAAGCTCATTGTCTGCTCTGATGGCAGATAGAGGAATGTAGAGGACACTGGTCTTCTTGCTTGCTGTTTGGAGGGAGAACTCGGATTTGCTTTCGGAAAAAAGGTCATTGCTGTTCAGACATTCATTTGCCCTCAGGACATCCAGGGGCAACATGGCAGGGCCGTATTTCATGCTGCGGGCTACAGCGCCCTCAAGAACAAACAGCAGCGAATCCTCAGGCTCGCTGAGATTTATGCTTTGGTTCTCGAAAAAGGTTTTAGTTTGTGCCGCCTCTGACAGGGGGGCAAGCTTCTCCATTGGGAGCCCGGCAAACATTACTAATTTGGATATGGCCTCAAGCTGCAGTTTAGACTGGCTTGAAGGATCCAACGCCTTTCCGCGGATTCCCGAAAGCTGTTCATCAATGGAAAGTACAAGCTCCTCGCAGGGGCTATCCCAATGCTCCAGAAAATGATGCAATATGGTCTCATAGTGTTTCGCCAGTCGTTCAACGCCGTTGTATTCAAATTTGTTCTTGTCGTATACGAAGTGGATATTAAGCCTGTTGTCAATTATATGGAAGTAAACAACCAAATCGTAACGGTTTGACTCCCAGGTCCGCATATCCACTACACGCCCGTCAGGTGATGCTTCAGCCTTGGGATAGGATTTGACGTCCATGGAAAGGGCATGGAAGCTGAGAATGTGTGAGAACAGTTCATCAGGCTTTCGGATGCCGACACTGTGGAGCATATCCATCATGCGTGTGCAGGGGTATGATTGGGATGTAAACATCTGTCGTAACTGCTGCCCTATGATTTCCTTGATGGTTTGCTTGTCACTGCATTTAAGTCTGACTATCATGGGGGTTATGATACTGGCAGTGGCTGTCGCGTTGTGCAGCCTGGCGCAATTATCGGGTACCAGCATGCAGTAGTAGGTTTCAGGGCTGCCGGAGATATACCTTAGCAGCATGCCCCATGCTGTCTGCAGGGTGGTCATAAGCATGCTTTTGTTATTGTTGGATCTCTCCAGCAGAGCCTTCATATCCGAGGATGAGAGTCTAAGCTCGCATCGTCCAGGGACGTATGACCTGCCGGAAGGTTTGTACCCGGGAAGCTCAGGCTTTGGAGGCAGCTCCTTGAGCAGGCTTTTCCAATATGAATCCACAGCATGTGAAAGTTGTGGCTCTTGCTCAGGTATGTAAACTCCGGCAATATTTTCAGGAGAAATCCGGTCATGCCCTAAGGCTTTGGCAATCAGCTCATGGACGCTCCAACACCGTGATGTCAATATGGATTGAGTCACGATAATGGCTGTCTCATTCTTTCCTGTGGTGATTACGCTCAAGCGCACCAAATTGTCCGATACTGGATCGAATGCCCGTTGCTTTTCGACATCCATGAGCTTTGAGAGAGCAAGGGGCAGGGCGTTTGCCGTCATATTTTCCATATTGCGATAGGCGATATCGGGGGTTCTTGAACGGAAGGTTACCCGTACCCTGACCTTTCCTAGGTCGCAGTAATTTGAACGGAGCATAGGATTTTGATTGAACAGCTCCTGAACCGCAAGATTGAAGTCGTTCTGATCTATGGCATCATTGACCTTGTACAGAATCTGAACCGTGAAATTAGGCGAGATAAGGAATTGGCCGTCAAAGATACAGGTCTCCCACTCAGTAAGTGGATATATGCGTTCTATGGAGCGCAGGCTGATCGTATTTTTCTCCGGTTCAGACTGCGCTCCGTACTGACGTACCAAAACTGCTTTTAGGTCATCTGCCAGACTGTTGAATTGGAGCATATCGTTTTTGGCTATGCTGCCAATCGTATTGGAATCCTTTTTCATTTGTCAATCCTTTTTCTTGTTTTCCTTTTTTTCCAGATATATCTTGTGAATTTCACGTTTAGCGATTTTTCCCGTGGAGGTACGGGGGAGGAGGGGCAGTTCGTGGAACTCTCTGGGAATTTTGTAGAGCGCCAGGTTCTGCTGGAGATACCGTTTCAATGCCTTGAGATCCATGGTGGCGCCTTCATTCATGCTATAGAAGCAGGCACCGGCCTGTCCACGAAGCTTGTCCTCAACGCCTATCACGGCAGCCTCGTTGATGCCCGGGAACTTGTAGATGACCTCTTCAACCTCACGGGGATAGATGTTCTCACCCATGCTGATGATCATGTCCTTTATGCGGTCAACTATGTAGAGATATCCGTCCTCGTCCATGCGCGCCACGTCTCCGGTGTGGAGCCACCCTCCACGGAGGGCTGTTTTAGTAGCTTCAGGGAGATTCCAGTAGCCGAGCATCACATTATCTCCCTGTATTATCAATTCTCCAGGCTCTCCCTTGGGGACGTCGTTACCTTCGGAATCCACGAAGCGGGCGCGTATGCCGGGAACCAATGGGCCGATTGAACCACTGCGGGCGTGCTCGGGCGGTGCCATTGTAACAACCGGCGAGGATTCGGACAGGCCGTATCCTCCCACAACGGGAATGCCAAATTTTTCCATGAAATCCTCTTCAATTTTAAGGGGGAGAGGTGTGCCGCCGCTGAGTACAAGACGCACGCTTGCCATATCCTCAGGCTTTGCCAGTTTGGACAGGAGGCTGCATATGGATGGAACCACATACATATCCGTAATCTTTTCCGTACGGATAACCTCGATTGTCTCCTTCGGGGTGAAGGAGTCGAGCACCACGATCTGCGCCCCGCAGGAGAAGGGATAAAGCACGGAACATGTCCATCCGAAGCAATGGTACATGGGCAGAACGCACAGCACACGATGCTGACGTTTGCAGGTCATTACCCGCATCTGTTCTGCCGCATTGCTCACCAGATTTCTGTGGGATAGCACGGCCCCTTTCGGGGAACCGGTTGTGCCGGAGGTGTAGATGATGACACAGGGGTTCTTTTCATCGAAGGATGAGGGCAGGGGCGGGGCAGGGGGAACGGCAGGATTCGGTTTCCCGTAGGAAGCGATGTCGTATTGAATGATGGAGCCCATATGCCCCATTTCCAACAGCTCCTGATCGATTTCCATTGGCTTATTGGTCAGAAGTATCTTTGCACCGGAATCCTTCAGGATATAGACAATTTCGCGCTTGCTGAGCTGGAAGTTGATGGGAACGGCAATAGCTCCGAGGGATACGATGGCCATATACGCAAAAATGTATTCCGCGCTATTGCGGGAGAATATGGCAACTCTGTCCCAGACCCGCACGCCATCGGCATAGAGCTGGTTACGGTAGGCGGATACAGCTTTGGAAAGGTCGCCATAGGTTATGCGCCGGCCATGGTCGACTACGGCTATATCGGATTCATGACCTAACTGAATGAGTTCGTGTACAAACATACAAACACCCTTTTCTATGTTGACAGAGATAATCTCGACAGATATTTGCTTAAATTTTATAGCAGGTACTAAAAAAAGTCAAAGGAAAAATGCCGGTATCCGTGATATATATAACATTAAAGCAAGGTTTGATGGGAATGGCGGTGAGATAGGGGAACCGGTACACATGCCACTAATCCCAATGCTAATGTGGGACGGCATATCAATGGGGGATATCGTGTTAATAGTTAGCATTATCAACCTTTTCATTTAAAGACACAGCGCTGTCGGATATTTCGCTGCCGATACTCATTTGCCCTCCTTTTGAGTGGAGTGGGGACTTCATCCGTCAGCCAGCCTCAAGGGGAAGATCAGATTCGTGCTTTTGTAAGCTATTATTTATGAACACACGTTTTGG
>DOYB01000201.1 GCA_003518745.1 Selenomonas sp.
TCATCGTCGTCATCATCATCATCATCATCATCGTCGTCATCGTCATCATCGTCGTCATCGTCATCATCGTCGTCATCGTCATCGTCATCGTATTCTTCATCAAGCTCGTCTATCTCATCCTGAAGTTCCGCGATTTCATCATCCAGCATTTCAAGATCCAAATCAAGAATCTCATCGTCCAAGGCATCAATCTCATCCTGAAGTATTTCCAGATCAAGCTCCGCGATCTGATCGTCCAGATCAGCTATCTCCCTGTCCAGATCCGCAAGAGCCCTGTCAAGGGCATCAAGATCATTGTCCTCCTTATACGACGCATAGGCCCTGCTCGCGGTGGCCCCGGCAGCGCCGCCAAGTGCCATGCAGCCGGCTATCTTGGCCGCGCGGCCCATTCCCTTGCCCGGGCAGCCTGCCCTGCCTCCTGCTACAGCGGCTTTAGCGAGATTGTTCGCCGTGCTGCCCTTTCCGGTTTTTCCTGAACCCGAGGACTCTCTTCTGCCTGAGCCTGATGATTCCTTCCTGCCGGATTCCTTTCCACCCGTTCCGCCTGCTTCTCTCATGTTGGTTACAACAGTCGTATATTTTTCACTCTCTGACAGTGTCTTAAGCGCCATTTCCAAGGAATAACCGTTATTAACCAAATAGTCAATATCATTCTGCTCGTAATACAAGCCATTTGGCGCCACATACTCCGAGAGCTGCTTTGCGTTTCTTGCTGCTTCCTTAGCCTTCTCTGCGATATCCCTCATGTTTGCCATTTCCGATCTCCTTTTCTTCTAATTAATTAACTGATGTGGTGAATTTGCCATTATTCAGGACAAACTGCACCACCTTCGACAATGCGCTTTCACCATTTGGTGAAACGAATTCAAACATGTAGCCATAGCTGCCGTCTTTGAGATTCTCATCACTGACCTTAGGATTGTCTCCAACAGTGAAGGTTTCTCCATCCACAGGCATGAAATTATCTTCGTTTCCGCTTATGGTCATTGCATAATATATAGTGGTTATCTGATCCCCCTTCTTGAGCTTGGTAGAAACACGGTCTGCCATGCCATTGTCCTCAACCCCCTGGGTAGCGCCCATAATGGTATACTTCTTGTCCTTTAAGCTGTAGGATACCAGAAGATTACATTTTTCACCATTCAGCTTAATGGGAATGGCATATAGGTTGTAATCATCCTCCATTGCCGTAATCTCTACATAAACCGGGTGGCCATCAAGCATGGGCCAGGTTCCTTTGAAATTGTCCTTGAATACACCATTTTTCCAGTCGGCAACGATATCTCCATCACTGCCAAGATAAAAAATACGGTCATTCTTTAAATCCATGTGGATAAGATTACAGTGGATTTCAGTAACCAGGTCCATTTGAGCTTCGTCTAGCTTAAAGGTAGCGTAGCCTTCCTTGTCCACCTGAACTGCCAAATCCTCCAGAGACTTGATATTGAAGATACTCTTTGAGGGCCTGTCCTGACTTTCCTTTGCGAATTTAGCAGCCTTCTGATGTCCCTCAACCTCCAGCTTCTCGTCCTTAACCTGAGCCTGCAGGTCATCCACGGTACCCTGTGGCAAATCACCGTAAACAAGATAACGATAGAGATATTTATTGGGCAAAGAAGCTGATTTCTGGTTAGCATAGCTGCTGTAATGGCGCTTATTACTGTCATATGAATGGAAAGAGGAAATACCGCTTCCCTGGCTGCGGAAAATACCGTGCACCCTGTAGATGACAGTATTCTTAACAGCATTTATGAGCTGATCGGCTGATTTTGGCATTTGCTCTTTGCTTTCTTTCGCCAAATCGGCCATATCCACCATATTGGTGTAGCCTTCGCTCTTGGTATTGCCGCCATAATTCTCAGCATGCTTCGCGTTACGTGTGAATTTTGAGAAGAATTTCTTTGGATGCTTTTCAGCCTTCTCAAGCGCCTCGATACCAAAGGAATCATAAGCAACCTTCAATGCGGGAAGCTTGGACATGTCTATGACTGACAGTGTTATGGAATCCTCGGAATCGTTCATCTCGCAGCCCTTCACATAGGTATCGCAGATGGCCTTTCCAATGCCGCTGCCGCCCATAGCAGTATTCTTGGCAAGCGCTTCGACCCAACCGGTATAGTACCAGCCGCAACCGGGCTCCACCTCTTCAGATGCGACCATGTAACGTGTCAGCCCATGGAGCATATTTGCTGTCTCATAGGTTGCCATAAGGCAGGCATCAAAGCCGATAAGCTCGAAGGGCGGATTTTCCGCCGATGCCTTATAAACCGAGTCAAATGCGCTTCGTATATCATTCAGGCTCAACATATGCTCGGTAACCTCATCGTAGCATACACCGGACATACTGCCGCCGCCATGATCCCAGAAAATGAATATGTGATGGTCTGCCGTATAGTTTTCCTTACCGTACTTCAGGAATTCCGTCAGAGTCTTCGGATCTCCCATATCCGCGTCCTTGACCTGTCCCAATTCATGGAGTCCCTCGCTGTCATACAGCAGCCGAACCGTCTTTTTCTTGGGAATATGGGAGTTTTTCCACTTCTTAGCCCCGCCTGCCTCAATGAGAACCTTCACATTGGGCGGCAGCTTCACCTTCATCAATTCGTCAATATCGGCGGACGCGGCGCCAAACCTGGATTCCAGGTCCGTACCGCAAAGATACCAGTGAATCAGCCAGGTATCCTCCTTCTTGTAGGCATCGGGAAAATTCTTTCCTGCCGTGTCTGATGAATCATCAAGACAGCCGGTGGTCAAAAGCGAAAGAACAACTAATGCCCCAAGAAACAACAACCGAAAAAATGCTCTTGCCACAAAATTCCCTCCTTCTATAATCTTCTGTAACTTTCCAAGCCCCTGCGGCTTGCTCGGAATTACATGCTTAGATTACCATATATTTCGATTTTTTCAATAGCTTTTGCAAAAGTGGTCAAAAATCGCAAAAAGTGGGCAATTTTAGACTTACCATAAACGCAAAAAGGCAGAAGCGCGGAACATATCCCATGCTTCTGCCTTATTTTTTACGTCTATACCGTGAAATATTTCTTCTCGTCCATCATGCCCGCATCCTTGGACACGATGAAGGAGGTGGTCATGTTGGCGCTCTCATTGCAGACACCGTTGAACATGGCCGCTATGGGGTCTACGCAGAGTATGATGGAAATGGCCTCCGGCGGCACTCCTACCACCGTGAAGAGGTAGGCAATGCAGATAATGCCGCCGCATGGAATCGGCGGCTTGGCTATTGCCATGATGCACACTGAAATCCACAGGGTGATGAACAGGCTCAACGGCATTTCGATGTTATACACCCGCATCAGCATAAGTGTAACCAGCGAAAAGAAAATGCAATTGCCGGCCTTGTTGAGCTGTACCCCCACCGGAATTGAGAAGGCCGCCAGCTTTCCGTCGATACCGAGCTTTTCGGCGCAGAATTTCAGCACGAAGGGAAGTCTCGCGTGGGAGCTTGAAACGGTGAAAACCAAGGGACTTAATCCCGCGATTTTCTTTATGGCGGGCACCGGCGACAATCTGCCAAAGAGCAGGATGTCACCGCGCACACCGTCCACACGATAAGCACCCCAAGCACCAAGCCCCCAAATAGACTGCTGAAGGCAATGAGAGATTCCATCCCGGTGCTGGCCAAAAGCGATGCCATTGAAAGGAACACCACCAAGGGAATCGCCTTTACTATGAACTTCAGGACAGCTATCACAAAGCGGAATATAAAGTCTATGGTGTCAACGGCCCCCTTCGCCTTCTCTCCCATCTGGTTTATGATGATGCCGAAGAACACCGCCAGGAACATAACCTGCAGGATATTCTCCCCCTTGAAGGGGTCCACCAGATTTTTGGGTACGATGTCAAAAAGCATATCCACCAGAGATACATTCTTGGTGACAGTCTCTCCCGTGGAGGCGATACCTGCCTGTATATAGGTAAGATCCCCGGTAAAAAGAACCAGTCCCAAGCCAAGGCCAAGGAGCGCTATGAGCACCTGCATAAAGAGCGACACAATGACCATTTTGCCCCCCAGTTTTCCAATCAGGGCAGCATCGGATATATTAGTTACTCCCGCGATTATGGCAAAGAAGGTTACCGGCGCCATCATCATATGAAGCGCGTTCAAAAACAAGTTACGCACAGGCGCTATAATGCCATCATTTACAGCCGCTATGGAAGCAGCATCCAAGAAGAGCTGCATGGCAAGGCCGCAAATGGAACCAAGCACCAACACGCTGACTGTATAAATAAGCTGCCTTTTCGTGGAGTCAAGCCCCTGCACCTTGATGGTGACGATATTGGCACCGTTTTTGCGCACACATGAGAGCTTTTGCCGGTTGGATTTGAGGATGGCCAGCCGATAGACCTCCTCCTCGTCCACGTCATCCGCTTCCTGCTCAGTCACCTCCGGAACAGGGTTATATTCGCTGCCCTTGGCCTCCATACGGATGCTTGTCTGCCCCCAGATATGCCTCACGGACACATTGGCGGAAAAATCCTCCCCGCCCTCCATACCTTTTTTCAGCCGGAAAAACATCTCCTCCATCAGGAGAACTCCCAGGGTAATCTCTTTGCTTGACAGCTTGTTTTTTGCCAGTTCTTCGGAGAGCGCCTTTCTGCCATCCCTAAGACTGCTTGAGGAAACTACTATGGTATTTTTTTTCATGGAGTCACCTTAATATACCTTATTTGAAGAATTCGGGGAGCCGCTCAGCCACTTCCATAATGCGTTCAATATTTGGGAAGAGATGCTTCCGGGTTTCCTCCACATGGAAAGCCTTCAGCTCGGGAGCAATCTGCACATGCTTCCTTGGGAACAGAGCTCCCCGCAGAAGTCCGAAGGCGTCACAGATAACCTTGATTTCTTCGAGCTTTGCCTCGTCACTGACTCCAAAATACATGGAAAGGATGGTGTTGTAGAAGCGGAGCATATTCTCCTGATTCATTCCATGCACCTTCTGACGGGTTTCCGATCCGCTGTAACGAGCGTGGAAGGCATTTCCCGCCAGGTCGAAGATGGGGTGGCCGTAGCCGATATCCGCCATATCTATGACCACTATCTCGCCCTTCTGATACATCACGTTACCCGCGTGGTAGTCGCAATGCACCATAGTTGAACGATCCGGCACGGTATCGATCAGCTTGTGGAGCATGGCGGTTTCCTCGTCGTTGAAGCCGTCTGAGCTGTTCATGCCATCTGCCCAAGTGTGCCAGGTGTCCTTCAGTGAATTGAAGCCGCCCATATCCTTTATGTCGGCCTGATGGATAACCTTGTAGGTGTCCACAAACTTCCTGGTTATGGCATCGAATTCATCCATGTGGGAGGTCAACGAGTGACCAACCGTATCCGCATCCCCAAGCATCTCGAACACCACGCCGTATGCCTCTCCGCAGCGCACAAGATCGTAGGAGATAGGCGTTGGGATACCTGCCACAAAGGCCTTCTTTGCCAAATCAATCTCCTGCTTGATTTTCGCCAATGGCACTCCTGCCGTATAGAGCTTGACTATGGTTTCGGGATCTATGCGGTAGACGGTGCTGCTTCTCCCCTTGCCCACGATTTAGGCACCCTCCACGCTGATTTCCCTGAGCTTCTTTTCAATATTCATGAGATCCGTGAATTTCGTAATATCAAAGATATCATAAACTTCTTTGGACGCGTTCCGCACAGTAAGCTTTTTATTTCCGAGCTTCTTCTGTGTTGAGAGAAGCATACGGAGTCCCGCGCTGGAGATGAAGCTGAGCTTATCCGCGTCGAATATGACTTCAGCTCCGGGATGCGCGGCGATAATATCGTCTATTTCCTTCTGCAGCTCGGCGGTATTCTGAGCATTAACCTCCCCTTCCAGAAAAATGGTAATCACATTCTTTTCCTCTTCAAATTTCATACTAAACCTTCCCTTCATTACTTGGACCATTATATATCAATTCCAACATCGTGATATCATCCGACTGCACGGCATCTCCCACGAAGTCCTTGACTGCATCATGCACTGCTTTTATACCTGCCTCCGCGCTGTTCGCGGCAAGCTTTGTACGAGCTGTATCCAGAAAGCGTTCCTCTCCGAAAAAATCCCTGCTCATATTCCGTGCCTCTGTAACGCCGTCAGTGTAAAGAAACAGCCTATCACCCGGAGCCAAGGTGAGCTTGGCTGTTTTATAGGAAAGTCCTCCTATGGTGCCCATTATCGGACTGGCTGCTTTTTCCATGTAACGGCACTCAGCCCCATGCATGATAATCGGAGGATTATGCCCCGCGTTGGCATATAGGAATTCCCCCGTATCCGTGTTGAGAACTCCGGTGAAAACGGTGACAAACATATCCGCGTCATTGCTTTTTTCCAAGCTGTCATTGGTCTTTTCAAAAACGGCTCCCAGCTTTTTATGGTCCCCCGAATAAATCAGGTTTTCCTTAAGCAGCGTCTTCGCGATAACCATAAAGAGCGCCGCAGGAACACCTTTATCGGATACATCGGCCACGGTTATGACAAGATGGTGCTCGTCCAAAAGGTAGAAATCATAGAAATCCCCTCCTACCTCCCTGGCAGGATACATGATGGCCGCCAAATCGAACTCCCCGCGCTCCGGGAAGGGATTGCTCCCATTCGGCAGCATACCTGCCTGTATGCTGGTGGCCACCGCAAGCTCCGTCTCGATACGCTCATTCTGAGCAGTAGTACGGGCCAGATTTTCCATGTAAAGAGCCAGCTCATCGGTCATGTAGTTGAAGCTGTTCGCCAAAGTTTCGATTTCGTCGCCTGTCTTGATGGAGAACTTCTTGCCCAGGTTGCCATGGGCAATTTCCCTCGCCCCTTTTGCCAAGCTGTCTATGGGGGCCGCGATTCCCTTAGCCATCCTGACATTGGCGCGCAATATCGAGCCAAGCAATATAGCAAACAGTACCGCGGACATAACGCCCGTAGCCAGTATAAGCTTTTGCAAATATCTATCCCTGTCATGGATCGCGCTAAGAGTATACCCCTCGATATTGTCCGCGTTCTCCATAATAGCAGATTTGTCAATAATCGTGCCTATGCTCCAGCCCGTATCCGGCAGCGGGGCATATGCCAAATAGTAGGTTTTTCCGGCATTTTCAATTGTAGCAATTCCCGTTTCTCCTGCTACCATGCGTTCTACGGCATCTGCCAGTTCGCGGTTATTAGACTTGCGCAGATCTACGTTCATATCCCCTGCCGCGAAAAGGCCATCCTTCTGGTGAGAAATCAGCACCGCGCCCTTACGCCCCATGATAAAGGTGAATTCATCGGCATCGTCATTTGTTTCCTTCATTCGCTCGTATATAAAATCCGTATCAATATCCGCCTCCACTACCCCCGCGAAACCCTCTCCATCGTAATAGGGTGCGCAGACAGAGATACAGGGCTTGCCGTAGGAGGCCATATATGGATTGGTGAATACCAGCTTATTTTCATCTTCGGTGTACCGATACCAATACTTATCCTTAAACTCGTAGGTGCTGCGAAGCGGCTCATCGTCAAGAACAGCGCCACCATCTCCTCCGAGCATATCCATACGGATCATGTAACCATGTTTGGAGGCAATTATGGCACAGTCAAAGTAGTAGCGATTGATCTGCAGCATGTCATCGTCAATGGATGAGGCATAGGAAATCTCCTGCCGCACCTTGTCAGATATGCCTTGCCTTATGAGAGTAGGAGTGTAATACACATATGGAGTATGACTTGGTACCTTCACATCATTGGCCACGGGGAGATTTTTGGAAACGTGGTCGCCGGGGGTCCGCATGATATTGCTCATCTTTTCTGCCATGAATTCCACGTTCAAGGAGCATACATGTATGATATTGCCCACGACCCGCGCCTTCAAAAGCGTTGTCTCCGTCAGATGATGCCTGGTTTCGTCCTCCAGTGTACTCTCCAGATAGCTTCCAACCTCTTCGGAAAGAGCTGTCCCCTTCTCCACCAGCATGGTCTGCAATATGAGCATACTGCACAGGGAAATTGCTCCTATGGTAATAAATGTCAGGAAACTGCCGAAAAGAGCAGTACGGAGAATACGGCGATAAATCCCCTGCTCGCCTTTCTTGAAAATCATTGAAATAAGTGCGTGAAACCTGTTCACCGGCTACGCTCCCTTTATATTCATTAGCTGCTGGAAACCTGCCATTTGGAAGATTTCCATTATGTCCGGAGAAACGTTGATGACGGAAATCTTCTGCCCGAGCTCTTTTTGAGTGGACAGCAGCAGCCGAAGCCCCGCACTTGATATATAGGTGAGTTCCTTAGCATCGAAAACGAGAGGGATCTCCCCCCGCGATGGGAGCAGCCCGTCAATCTGCCCTTTGATTTCAGTGGCATTTTGGGCATCTATTTCACTATCGAGGAAAATCGTAAATACACCGTCTGAGTTTTCTGCTCGCATATTCCATGCCTCCCTTTAGTCTGTGCCATTGGGGTCCATTTCACGGTTCAATGAACCAGACTCCCAGACTCCAAATATGGATTCTACACAAAGAATTTATTTCCTGCCTCGCGTATTTAATAGTGATAGTAAATTTTGACCACCCCGCCCTTCGGGCACCCCTCCACAGGAGGGGAATCCCGTAAAATTAGGGGCCGTGAAGAAAGCACGCACGATTCGCCTAACACCTCATCCACCGCTCCGCGATCCCCCTTCCCCTCAAAGGGAAGGCTTTTGTGGACGTAGTGCGATTTATGAAACGAACGTGATTGAATTCGCAATACTACTGTACAATCGAATCGTTTCCTATTAAAATAATAGTAGAATCGTGTAAACGACCAAATCAACAGTTACAGCTTGGAGGTGAAACAAATGAGAGTTCCTTTTTGCTTAATGACAGGTATTGCCCTTATCGCGGCCATATTGATTTTTTCCGCGGCCGATGCGGCAGTTATGCCGGAATATAATAGCGGTCGGCAGGATATTGCCGGCTTAAATTCAAAAGCGCCTTCAACATGCCGCGGTTTCGAAATTGAAACGAATGGTGACACGTGTCTGATTGAACCCCTTTCCCGTACCACCGAATATCCCCACTATCGTCCGCCGCAGGCTGCATCCTATCCTTCAGCGAAACCGCCCTCCTCTGAGAAAAAACCGGAGTCGGATAATGATAGGAAATAAGCTCAACATGGTAGAAAGACAACGAAATGGGCGATAGCTGGCTTCTCACAACCCGCAGTATGACTGAAGTACCCCGTCCGTATAGCAGGTAAAGGCTTCACCGTCATATACTTCCTTGGAACCTGCTTTCCAGATGGCGCGGATACCTATTTTCTTGGCACCCTCCACATCTTTCCTGAGATTGTCACCTATCATGACAGCTTCATTATGAGCTGCCTCTAGCTTGGCAAGGGTCAGCTCAAACATTTTCCTGTCCGGCTTTTCCACCCCCGCCTCCTCGCTGGTGACTATGGCATCAAAATATTTTGCGATTCCAAGCCTGCGTATTTTACGGTACTGCGTCGCGGCAGTCATATCTGTGCAAAGTCCCAGTTTCAACTCTTTTGCCTTAACCGCCCGCAGGAATTCCTCCGCCCCGTCGAAAAGACACATTCCATCCAATGCCGCGTTCCAATAGGCCTCATATATTTCCTCCGCATGTTCAAAGGGGGAGCGCCCCAAATACTCCAGAGCATGCTGAATATAAAACAGTCGATGGTGCTGGGCTGCAGAAACCTTCAATATCTCCTTAGTACGAGCCTTGCCCCGAAGCCAGGCCTCCTCCCACTCCTGCCGTGAAAGCTCCAATACATCACTGCCAAAACGAATGGCCGCCTCCTCACCGCGCCGATACGCGGCAGAGGCATCATACAAGGTATCGTCCAAATCCATGAGAATCGCCTTAAGCATTATTTATCCCCTTTCTTGCAGTTGACTATTTCTTGATGAATTTATGTATACGCGCTAAGCAAAAAGGCTCCACGGCAATAACCGTGCAGCCTTGAATTTTCTATGGTGCGCTCGGCGGGAGTCGAACCCACGCTTTCAGCTCCGGAGGCTAACGTCCTATCCACTGGACTACGAGCGCTTTAGATACCGTACTATCTTAACATAAATAAACATTAAAATGCAAGGGATTTTTCAGAAAAGTTTTAGACATAACCAGCTCTGTAAGATGAAAAATCAGGTTTCATTGATATGGAAGAACTCTTTTCCATACTGCATTGACAGAGCGTTCTTGATGAAACGCAGGTCTTCACTGCGTTCCACGGTCTCCAACGCGGCTTGTCTGGCCTCCATCAATATATCAACATCCTGCAGCACATTTGCTATCTTCAGATCAGGCAGTCCATGCTGACCGGAACCGAAAAACTGCCCCGGTCCCCTGAGCTTCAAATCCGCCTCTGCCAATAGAAATCCATCTGACGTGGTTTCCAGTATCTTGAGCCTCTCCTGTGCATTGCCGGATCTGCTGTCGGATATGAGTATGCAGTATGACGCATGTGTTCCCCTGCCTATTCTTCCCCGTAACTGATGCAGCTGAGCAAGGCCGAAACGATCCGCATTCTCCACCACCATAACGCTGGCATTGGGCACGTTTACCCCCACCTCGATTACAGTAGTGGAAACAAGCAGGCTGATACGATTTTCGTAAAAATCCTGCATTACCTGTTCCTTTTCCTGGGCCTTCATTCTGCCATGAACAAGGCCGCAGCTTATGTCGCGGAAGATTCCGTGCCTCAGCTCCTCATATATTTCCTCCGCCGAAGGAAGGGGCATTTCCTCATTCATTTCTATAAGGGGACATACTACATAGGCCTGTCTGCCGGCTGCGATTTCCTTCCTGACAAATTCATATATCAGCTCCCTGCGTCCCCTATTCCTCACAAAGGTTCTCACAGGCTGACGCCCCGGGGGCATTTCCCGTATGAGGGAAACATCCAGATCTCCGTAAACCGTCAGCGTCATTGTTCTAGGAATCGGCGTTGCTGTCATAACCAGTACATCAGGCAGCAGGCTGCCCTTCTTTTCCAGTTCCGAGCGCTGGGCTATTCCAAAGCGGTGCTGTTCGTCGGTAATCACAAGCCCCAGCTTATTGAATACGACTGATTCCTGTATAAGGGCATGAGTGCCTATGACAATGTCTATTTCCTGCTTTTCCAGCTTTTCATACATCTCAAGCCGCTTTTTCTTTGTCAGCCTGCCTGACAGGAAGCCAATCCGAATACCAAGGGGAGCAAGCCGCTTCTCGAAGTCCTCATAGTGTTGGGAGGCAAGTATTTCAGTTGGAGCCATAAGGGCACCCTGATAGCCATTTTCCACGGTCTTGGCAAGGGCAAGCATAGCAACCGCGGTCTTGCCGGAACCCACATCCCCCTGAACCAAGCGCCTCATGGGAATCACCTTTTCCATATCCGAGGATATTTCCCGAAACACCCTTTGCTGATCTCCGGTAAGCTTGAAGGGAAGCGTATTCAGCACCTGCTTCACCAGATTACTGTTTTGGAGATGTCTGACACCCTTGCCATTATTTTGGTTCTGTTTTTTTATGACCTGAAGGCCGCACTGTATCAGATAAAGTTCTTCAAAGGCAAGCCTGCGCCTTGCCTGCTGAATATCTTTGAAATTCTTTGGGAAATGAATGGCTCTGAAGGCAGTCTGCCTGTCCATAAGACCGTACTTTTCCATTACTGCTACGGGAAGCACCTCACGGATATCAGGGAGATTTTCAAACAATGTGACCATAAGCCCCCGAAGGAACTTCTGATTCAGTTTTTCCGTGGCCGGATAAATCGGCTGTATTCCAAGGAGCGCTTCGGGAGATTCCTCATCCTCCAACAGTTGAAAGGAGGAAAGCTGGCTCATGGCAAGCTCTCCCAGTCCTCCATAGGCATAGGCCGTTTTTCCCGTTACCAGTATGCGCTTGCCAACCTTCAGCTTCTTTTTCAGGAATGACTGGTTGAACCAGGTTATCTGAATATAGCCGCTGCCATCGCTCACTATTGCCGTAAGGATGCTCATTTTCCGTCTGGCCTGTTTCTCCTGGAGTCCCGTGATAATACCCGAAACAGTGGCAAGGCTCCCTGCCTCCAGCTGGGAAATTGGTGTCAGAACACTCTGATCCTCATAGCTTCTGGGGTACCAGGATAACAGCCCATAAAGGTTGGAGATGCCCAGTTTCCTGAGCATCTCCGCTTTTTTAGGACCTACGCCCTTCAAATACTGTATGTCATCTGACCATTCCAAAGCAATGCCTCCAAAGCCTCAACGATTTAGGCTATTCTCTTTCATGGCGGCTATCCTGTCCAATATGGACTGGGAAAATGCCTCCAACTCCTCCTTATTCTTGGGATTTCCGGAAAAATACATGGGTTCTCCGTAAATAACCTTCAACTTAGGGAGAAATCCACCATTCGCCATGATTTTATCGGTACCGATTATGGCCGCCGGAACCACGGGGGCCTTGCTCTTTGAAGCTATGAGTCCTACGCCGGCCTCGGCCTTGCCTATCTCTCCCGTCTTGCTGCGAGTGCCTTCGGGAAAGAGTCCAAGGCATCTGCCCTGCTTCAATACCTGTATGGCAGACTTTATGGCTCCCATATCCGCCGCCCCGCGTTTCACAGGGAAAGCATGACAGCTTGTTATGGCCGCCCCGAAAATCGGGTTACGAAAGAGCTCTTCCTTTGCCATGTAGCTGACCTTTCGTGATATAAAGCAGGCCAGAAACGGAGGGTCCCAGTTGCTCATGTGGTTCGCCGCCAGAATCAGCGGCCCGTCCTTTGGAATATTCTCCGTTCCAACTATCTCAGCCCTGAATAACAGCTTGAAAAATACACAGAATACTACTCGAAAGAAAGCATAAACCATGAAATCACCTGCACATCGCCAAAATCTTTTCCACCACTTCGTCTATGCTCAGTGATGTTGTATCAAGGAGAACCGCGTCCTCAGCCTGCATGAGAGGCGATATCTCCCTTTCGCTGTCGGCCTTGTCCCTGGCAGCTATATCCCGCTTGATATCCTCCAGCTTGACATCATAGCCTCTTTCCTGCAGTTCCTTTGCCCGACGCATTGCGCGCTCCTCAATAGAGGCAGTGAGGAAAATCTTCACATCCGCGTTAGGCAGTACATGGGTAGCTATGTCACGGCCATCCATGAGGACAGAGCCCCGCTCCGCCATCTGGCGCTGAAGTTCCACTAGCTTTTCCCTCACAGGGCCAAGCATTGCCACCTGAGATACGATTTTGTTGATTTCGGGCGTACGGATTTCCTTCGTGACCTCCACGTCATCCACAAAGACTCTGGTTTTTCCATCCTCATACTGCAAATCTATCCGAATATCAGGCAATACGGAAAGAATCAAATCATCCGTTACCAGTTTCTTCTGCTGCAGTGTTTTCCACGCCACAGCCCTGTACATGGCTCCCGTGTCTATATAGGTAAAGCCCAGCTTCTTCGCTGCAAGCTGCGCCACCGTACTTTTCCCTGCCCCCGCGGGCCCATCAATCGCGACAACACATCTTTTCATTATGGCATAATCCCCCTATTGTCCCATTATTTCGTAAAAATCCGGATAAGATATATCCACACAATCCGCCTTTGAAATGGAAACGCCCTGTCCTGCTGCTCCGAAAACTGCCAATGACATTGCCATACGGTGATCATTCCTTGAGTCACATTCTCCGCAGCGTACTTTTCCACCACCATGCACCACAAGGCTGTCTTCCCCTGCTTCAAAGGCTCCCGGTATCAGCTTATTGTATTCTTCAACAATTGCCTGCAGCCTGTCCGTTTCCTTCACACGAAGCTCGCCGGCTCCAGTTATTACCGTATCGCCCTTCGCAAAGGCCGCCGCAACGGCAATCACCGGAATCTCATCAATCAGCCTTGGCATGATTTCAGCGCCAAAGCTTGTGCCATGAAGTTCCGCGGAAATTACCCTTATATCAGCAGTCTGCTCCCCTCCGCTGACGCGCTGATTGAGAAGTTCGAATCTGGCACCCATATCGCGAAGCACGTCCAATATGCCCGTTCTGGTGGGATTTACACCCACATTCTTCAACACAACATCGCTTCCCGGAAGTATGGAGGCCAGCACCAGCCAGTATGCCGCGGAGCTGATATCTCCCGGTACTTCAATGGTTTCAAGCGCGTTAAGCTCCACCGGAGGATGAAGTGTAACCGATTTTCCATGCCTTTCAAGCTCTGCTCCGAAGGCCTTCAGCATACACTCTGTATGATCTCTAGAAATATATGGTTCATGTACCGTTGTGTCTCCCTTCGCATAAAGTCCGGCAAGTAGGATTGCTGACTTTACCTGAGCACTGGCCACAGGCATTTCATATTCAATGCCATGAAGCTGCTCTGCAGGATTCAGAACCGCAATCGGCAGAAGGCTGTTTCCTCCCCTGCCGGCAATGGAAGCTCCCATTTCAGAAAGGGGTTTTATGACACGCCCCATTGGACGCTTTGAAAGGGACGCGTCTCCCGTAAAAACCGCAAAGAAGGGCTGCGGAGCCAGAAGTCCCATGAGCAGTCTAAGAGTGGTGCCGGAGTTACCTGCATCCAATATCCCTTCAGGTTCCCTCAAGCCATTCAGTCCGTGGCCTTTGACGATCAGTTCAGTTCCTCCCGAATCCTCTATCTCCACACCCATAGCCCGCATACAGGCAGCCGTGGAAAGGCAGTCCTGCCCTCTCAGAAAGTTGGTAACCCGCACCGGACGATTTCCAAGACCTGCAAGCATAATGCTCCGATGTGAAATTGATTTATCCCCGGGAATCGAAATCTCTCCCCGCAATCCCCGCGCAAAAGCAGGAATATTCCTAATCTCCATATTATTCCCCTATTCCTGTAAAATACCAAAAGTCTTACCGGAAAACAGTAGCATATATTCCTTCAAAAGTAAAGTTTCAATGTTTTTTTCACCTTCCTTTCAAAATATCTTTGGCAGAATTTATCGTTTAAGTTCAGCATGCTTAAAGTGCATAACCCAAAGTGCCAGTAAACGCTCTTTGTTTTTCCTGATATACCTTAAAACTTTTGCCATGTCCTTTTTATCTACTGTACCACAATCTTTAGCAATTTCCACAGAGTCAGAAGTCAACCAGAATTTTGTTGCATTGTCAGGGTGACCTTTTGCTACATGAACATGGACTGGCTCACTAACGCCATCCCCTTTTACAAAAAAAGTATAGCCTAAATATGAGTCAAGCAAGTCTGGCATTTTTATGTTCTCTCCAATCATCCCAAATAATTGCTTCATTGACCGTTAGATATTTTTCTATGCCAAATAAATCATCCTCTGAAAAGCCAAAAGACTTCAGGCAAGTCATATCAGGCAAACGCCACTCGCAGAAATTATCTTCATGCTCGTTTTGCTCGATTCTGATTGCTAAATTATTACCGCCATCTCTATCCTCATATTCCTTCGTTACATAAACATTAAGATAAACACCATCTTTTAATATAAAGGTTGCATATAACATTTATAACACTTCCTTTCAACATATCATTGGCGGAATGAATTTTGACATTATAAAAAGCCATGGTCGATACTTTCGTCCATGAAAATGCTTTCTCCTGCTGAAGCATTTTCTTTCTCCAGCAAATCCTCCACCTTGCGACCAATGGCCTTGTAACCTCAATCGCTCCAGGCGCTCCATGTACCTGCCGCGGCTCCCATGGAAAACGCGGCCTGTAGATTGTAGCCGCCCGTCAGCGCGTCTACGTCCACTACCTCTCCCGCGAAGTAAAGTCCATGCACCAGCTTGGATTCCATTGTCTTGGGGTTTATCTCCTTCACTGAAACTCCCCCCGCGGTTACAATGGCCTCTGCCAGTGGTCTCGTTTTCGTAATAGTTAGGGCCAAATGCTGCAAGGTCTCTCCCAACCGCTTTCTTTCCTCCTGAGTCACCTGATTTACTTGTTTTTCGGGGTCCAGATAGGCCAGGTCTATGACAATTGGAATCAGCTTGGCCGGCAACAGGCCGTTCAAACTGTTCTTTACCTGCTTTCTAAGCTGTTCCTCAAAATCCCTGCGTATTCTTTGGTCAAGTTTTTCCTGGGAGAGGGCGGGCTTTAGGTTGATGACCAGCTCTACGAAGCTTCCTGAGGCCAATTCTGCCGCCGCTGTCCTGCTCAATGATAATATGATGGGACCTGAAACGCCGAAGTGGGTAAACAGCATTTCCCCAAATTCTTCCTTCAGCTTCTTTCCATCAGAAAAAAGGGCTGCCCTCACATTTCTGAGGGAGAGCCCTTGAGCCTCCTTCGGCCAGTCCTCTTCCGTCTCCAGAGGAACCAGCGCGGGAAGGATATGCGTAACCGTATGTCCAAGCTGCCGGGCAATACCATAGCCATCTCCGGATGAACCCGTCCCCGGATAGGACGCTCCGCCCACGGCCAAAATAACCGCGTCAGCCTTTTCCTCCACTCCGGACTCAAGCCTTACCCCCTTGACAGAACCATTTTCCGCGAGAATTTCCTTGACTCTGGCGTGGGTCTGAATCCTTACCCCTAAATCATGCAGCCTTCCAAGCATGGCCTCAACAACATCCGAAGCATGATCACTGACAGGAAATACACGATTGCCACGTTCCACCTTGACAGGCACACCCGCATCCTCAAAGAATCGGATTACATCTTCATTATCAAAGGCGCGCATGGAGCTGTTGAGGAATTTCCCGTTCCCCGGAATGTTTTTCAGAATTTCCTGCAAATCTGAGGCATTGGTGATATTGCAGCGTCCCTTGCCTGTAATGCTCATCTTCCTGCCGACACGGTCCATGCGCTCCAGAAGGAGTACCGATGCGCCGTTTTCCGCGGCCTTTACGGCTGCCATCATGCCCGCGGGGCCTCCCCCGACAACGATAATCCTCTTCATTTCCTTTTACCTGCCAATCTATATAAATGAGCTATCTCTTCCTCGGTAAGCCTTCTATACTTGCCCCTGGCCAGTCCCTTCAGGCTCAGTCCCGCGAAGCGGATACGCTCCAGTGACTTCACATCGCATTCAACAGCCGCCAGCATTCTCCGTACCTGCCGGTTCCGCCCCTCATGTATGGTTATTTCCAGCTTTGCCTCCATGCCATTCTGACTGAGCACCTCGACCTTTGCGGGAGCTGTCATACCCTCTTCAAGCTTTATTCCGGTTCTCAGCAGATTCACGTCCATATCAGTAAGCCTTCCCCATATTGCCGCCTTATAGGTTTTTTCCACCTCAAAGGCAGGGTGAAGAAGACCGTGCATAAGAGCGCCGTCATTGGTTATAAGCAATGCTCCCTCTGTTTGGTAATCCAGCCGCCCCACAGGATATACCCGCTGAGAAATCTCCGGCATTAGCTCCAAAACTGTCTTACGTCCTCTGTCATCCTTTGCGGTTGACAGATATCCCCTTGGCTTATTGAGAAGAAGATAGATTTTCTCATCGACAGACTCCAGCCTTTTCCCATCCACGCATATGGTATGCTCAGAGGCTTCGCATTTCGTTCCAAGCTCTTTGACAACTACCCCGTCAAGGGTCACCCTTCCCTCGAGTATCATCTTTTCGGCGGCGCGCCTGGAGGCAATTCCCGCTGTGCTTATTATCTTTTGCAGACGTTCCTCCATCTGACATTATCCTTTCCTAAAGTACTCCTCCGCAAAATTCCTGGAGCTTTTTGTATACCACATTGAAGAAGGATTTCTTTTCAACATCCTCCAGAGTCACCATTGGAACCTCCGCGACCCTGCGCCCGTCAAACTTGACATACATGGTTCCCACCACGTCTCCCTTGGCAATGGGAGCATGCAGCTGATTGGGAAGCTCATATTCCATCTCATATTCCGTTTTAGCGTTATCGAAGCCGGGAAGCTTGACAGTCTCCTGTATATCCACATTAACCTTCTTGCTGCGGCCTGAGACCACAGGTACTGTTTTTCCCGCTGAGCCTGGCTTTATGATTTTTCCGGAGGTTATGTGCTTAAAGCCCTCATCAAGGAGGGCGATGGAGTCATTCCACATATAATCAGCGTCAAGCACCACCGCTATGAGCTGGATTCCATCCCGCTTGGCCGCCGAAATCAGACACCTGCCCGCCGCGTCCGTATAGCCTGTCTTTATGCCATTGGCGCCGTCATAAAGCCAAAGCATCTGATTCTCATTCCTGAGAAAGTGGCTCGGGTCATGTACCCAGGAAAAGGTTGCCTCCTTGGTGCTGACGATTTTCTCAAAGTTATTGAGGGTATATCCATGGGCCGCCAAAATGGCCAAATCATGGGCAGTAGTGTAGTGGTTTTCATCCGGAAGGCCGCTGGAATTCATGAAATTGGTTGAGGCTGCCCCCAGTTCATGGGCACGGGCTGTCATTTTCTTGGCAAAGGCAGGCAGACTTCCGGATATGTGCTCTGCCACGGCGACTGTGGCATCATTTCCTGAAATCATCATCATTCCATAAAGCAAGTCTATCAGGCGGAGCTTTTCATCCTCTTCAAGCCAGAGGGTAGAGCCCTCTGTTCCGGCAGCGTTGCTGCTGACCTTCACAATATCATTCAGATGTCCATATTCCAAAGCCATTATGAGTGTCATCATTTTTGTTGTGCTGGCGGGGAACATACGGGCATCCTTATTCCTTGCATACAGCACATGCCCCGTTGAGGCTTCAATTACAATGGCGGATCTTGCCGTCACCTCCGGCAGTGGATCATCAGCCGAAATCTTTGGCTTTCGGTTATCGGACTGGGATTCATCAGCTTCCGTTTTCTCGGTTTGTGATACATTGGCTTCCGTTTCAGAGTTCAGCTCCCGGTACCGCAGATCCTCAGTGAGTATTTCATCGGATTGATTTTCTTCTGCCCATACGAAGGGGGCGCCCAGAAAGACAAAACAAATCAGCAACAGTATACCTTTGGACAAGGAATGCTTCACATAAAATCCTCCCATCATCGGCATTGAACGTTACCGTTTCCCAGAACCGCCTCCAGTTCCTCACGAACCTCGCTGCCATCTTTGAGCCAGTAGGTATCAGCCGTCTTTTGCCACTTCCCGTGACTCTGCATGAATACGGCATGATCCCCATGATATTTTTTGAATATGTTCCTAAGTGATTCATAGACCTCAGGTTTTTCCATATCCTCCACTATGGTAAGATAGTAATCCGGTTTGTAATCCTCAACGGAGCACATTGTCTCTGCCAGAAGCTGCGGCTCATCATCCGACAGATCCACCCGCCCCTGAAGCACTATGGCGGCATCGGGAATAAGCAGATTCACATGCTGGTAAAAGGTCTTTGGAAATACCGTGACCGATACACGGTCCGTATAATCCTCCAGAATGAGGAAGCACATTGTGTCCCCCTTCTTAGTGGTGATGCGCCGCACCTCGAGAATAATCCCCGCGACTCTGACCAGCTTGCGATCCTTGAGGTTTCCTTCCTTCAACTTCGCTATGGGAAACAGTCCGCCGATACGCTGCGCATATTCATCAAGGGGATGCCCTGTTATGTAAAAGCCTGTCATTTCTTTTTCCCAAGCAAGTATTTCCTTCTTTGGGGCCTCAGGAATATCAGGCAGACGGAATTCAACAGATGGCGCAAGCTCCGCTTCTCCAAACAGTCCCATCTGACCGCTCGCGGATTCTTTCTGGGCACGAACCCCCTCGGCCATGGCCTGATCCAGGACTGCCAGCAGCTGAGCGCGATTCGCGCCCGTAGAATCAAAAGCTCCGCATTTTATAAGGCTCTCCATGGAACGACGATTGAGGGCACGCAAATCCACGCGCTTGCAAAAGTCCATCAAAGACGTGAAGTTCCCCTTTTCCCGACGGTTCTCCACGATTACCTGTATAACCGCCTCTCCCACGTTCCTTACAGCAGCCAGCCCAAAACGTATACCTTCACCATCTACACTGAAATTGGCATAACTGGCATTGATATCGGGAGGAAGTATGGATATCCCCATCCTGCGGCTCAATTCGATATACGATGGAACCTTGTCGGAATCCATGACACTTGAAAGCATAGCCGCCATGAATTCCTGCGGATAATGGGCCTTCAGCCACGCTGTCTGCCATGCCACATATCCATAAGCGGCGCTATGGGACTTATTGAACCCATAGTCCGCAAAGTGAGTGAGCAAATCGAAAATCTTGTTGGCAAGAGCTCCATCGATTCCGTTTTCGGCGCAGCCCTTTAAGAAATTTTCCTTCTGGGCCATTAGGATTTCCGCTTTCTTCTTCCCCATGGCGCGGCGAAGAAGATCTGCCTGCCCCAGTGTGAAGCCGGCCAACACCTGAACAATCTGCATTACCTGCTCCTGATAGAGCACAACGCCGAAGGTTTCCTTCAAAATCGGCTCAAGCAGCGGGTGCATATAGGTGACTTTTTTCCTTCCATGTCGTCCTCCGATGAAGTCATCCACCATGCCACTGCCCAAGGGGCCCGGGCGATAGAGGGCAACAGTCGGTATCAAGTCCACAAAACCCTCTGGCTGCAAATCCCTCACCAGATTCGTCATGCCGTCGGATTCCATCTGAAACACAGCGCCTGTATCTCCGGCAC
>DOYB01000225.1 GCA_003518745.1 Selenomonas sp.
TTAGTTAATTTTGCAGCAGGAAAACTTACCTTCATCACGGAATTATGCAAAAACAGACGTTCCAGCTTTTCTCCGAAGGAGGTTTGCCTATGAACACCCTCAAAACTGTCGCAGCCAATATCTTTGATTTGGAAAAGGACCGCGCCCCCCTGGAAGAAATAGCGGAGCGCATCCATAGCGGCGGCACTCTCAAAGGCACAAATATGTGCATCCTGATTCTTGCCATCTTCATTGCCTCGATTGGCCTGAACATGAACAGCACCGCCGTCATCATCGGTGCCATGCTGATTTCTCCCCTGATGGGAGTAATCATGTCTTTAGGCTATGGCATGGCTACCTACGATAGTTCCTATGTCCGGGAATCCTTCCTGAAGCTCGTATTTCAGGTCAGCCTCTCCGTCCTGACCTCCGCAGTATATTTTACCCTATCCCCCATTGACACTGCTTCAACGGAGCTTTTAGCCCGCACGGAGCCGACCATCTGGGATGTGCTTATCGCCATCTTCGGCGGTCTGGCCGGCATCATCGGCAGCACACGCATTGAAAAAAGCAATGTAATTCCCGGTGTGGCTATCGCCACCGCCCTGATGCCGCCTCTTTGCACAGCTGGCTATGGGCTGGCCACCTATTCCCCCAAATTCTTCTTCGGGGCCCTCTACCTTTTCTTTATCAACAGTTTTTTCATCTGCCTGACCACTTTTATCGTGCTGAAATTCATCAAGATTCCGGCCAAGACCTATGTCTCCGAGCAGGTTTTTCGCCGCCAACGCTGGCTTCTCTCCCTATTGGGCGTGATCATCATCCTGCCCAGCATGTACATGGCCTACCAGAGCATCCTCAACAATCTGGAACAAGCTCAGGTAAAAGCCTATATCGAAAGCAATTTCCAGCAAGGAGATCCGCAAGTCGTGGCCTTTCATCTGGCCCCCCAGGAGAAAGAACTGGCTCTGACCATTATTGGCCGTACCATTACAACCGATGAACAGACCGAAATGGAAGAAAGACTGCAGACTTATTCCCATTTTGCTGACTGGAAACTGCATATCATTCAAAACGATTTGTCCGGCACCGTCCGTACTGAAGATGTCCAAAACCTCATAAACAACCAATGGAATGCCGTAGGCGGAGCCAGTCTGGCCAAAGCTCAGGAAGATTTGCGCAAGTACAAGGAACTGAGCATGCGCTACAGTCCTGCCTATCAGCAATTTGAAGCCGACAAAAAGCTGCTGGCACGCATACGGGAAAAAGCTCCGATTCTATTCCCCACCTTCGCCGGCATTGAGGGAGCCTCCGTTGCCACAGAAAACAAAGAAGGCCAAATCGTCTATACAGGCTTTCTGGCTATCATTACTTGCAAATCGCCCCTTGACGAAAACGAACAAGTCCGTTTGCAAAAATGGTTAAATGCTGAAGCAGAACTTCCGGTAAATTTTATCATGAAAATCACACCATAAACAAATTAACCCCTTCTCAGCCTCCTGTTTTTCGTGGGATTTTTGTATGAATATAATTTATATGTTATAATACATATATAATTTTTTCGTTTTTGTTATACGAAGTGATTGAATGAATTTTCTGCGTATCAGTAAGGAAGCCTTATCCCTGGCCATGGCCTATGTTGGCGTTTTGGTGGGAGCAGGGCTTTCTTCCGGCCAGGATATGCTGCAATACTTTTTGAGCTTCGGACAAGCAGGCCTGTTGGGTGTGATTGTCCTTGGCTTGCTTAATGTCATTTTGGGCCGGATTATTGTGACCTTGGGCTCTCATTACCCAGGAAAAGGATGCGGAGGCCTTCCAGGCTTCTGTGCGTGAGCAGCTGGACTACCGCCGCTGGTTCCGCTTCCGCCTTCACTACGACAAGGGAGAGCAGGTCAAGCACAAAGAGCTGACAGACAAGGCTTTCTTCCGCTTCAGCGGCGGCGAAAAGGCCATGGCCATGTATGTGCCCCTCTTCTCTGCCGCTTACTCCCGCTACCTGGATGCCGCTGACGATGCCCCCAGGCTCATCACGCTGGACGAGGCCTTCGCAGGAGTAGACGAGCAGAAAGACACCGCTCCTGGCCCTGCACGGCCAGCTGAAAGCCGCCTCCTGGGCCCTGCTGGACAAACTGGCAGAGAGCGGAGCCTTTTTCCTATACAGCGGCGACTGCGACCCGGAAGGCCTGGGCATAGCCAACCGCCTGCTGCAAAAATATCAAAATGCCAGTCTCTGGCATATGTCAGCAGAGGAATACGGAGCAGCCAACCAGCCCCTGCCGGAGGAGCGGCTGAAAAAACTGCCGGAGAAACTTCACCCCCAGCTGCAGCCCTTAGCCGCAGCCATGCGGGAAAATAAAAAAGTTCTCTATCAGGAAAGCCTGCTGCAGGAGATGGAAAGGGACTTAGTTACAAGCGCAGAAGACAGGTAAATATGAAAATCCCCCGAAGACATCACACTTCGGGGGATTTTTTACGGATCCCACACTCATACAAAAAGCCGTGATATACTCTCTTCCGGCACTTTCCCGGAAAAATATAGGTCAAGCCAGCGGCTGGCTGCCGCAAAAACAGGCAGGGACTGCGTCACCTGCAATGCCGAGGGCTCATCCACGAAGGACAGCCCGGTGAGAGCTTCCCCATCGCTGGTCATGAGCAGGGAACCTAGGGGAGATTCATAACAACCAGCATAATACTTCAAGATAGACCACTCCTTATTCCTTCAGCTTCAGTCCGTCATGCAGGAAACGGCTGCAGGTATGCGCATAATCTTTCATTTGGTTTTCATAGTCAACCATCATATTTCCATTTACATCTGATATACTTCATCTTGTTTACAGGACTTGAAATAACAAGACTGGAGGGAACAAGATGAAGAAGATCAAACAGATCAGCCAAGCCATATCCAATAATATGACACATAACACATATTTACAATATGTCCGTACATCTCTGACCAGGCTCACCACAGTCATGATAATGACCATGACCGTGCTGGCCCAGAGCTTGATTGCAGAAGCTCAGGCTGCTGAGCCGGAAATCACGCGGGATGTGCGAGCCTTGGAACAGCATGGCGCTTATCTTGCCGGTCTCGATCACCGCATCAAGGCAGAGGAAAGCCTCGTGCATAAGATCCTTGCCAATGCAGTGAATGACAATGTCAATCTGGTCCAAGCCGCAAATGACATAAGCGATGTACTGCGCTATACGCTCGTCATAAAGGATGAAGACTACAGCCGACAAGTGCCGGAAGCTATGGAAAAGCTCACCCAGAATGGCTATAAAGTGGTGAAATTCCACAATGCCTGGGGCGGCAAGTTTTATCAGGGCGTAAATGTGCAGCTTGCCAGCCCTTCCGGAGTCAGAACAGAATTGCAGTTCCATACCCCGAATTCCTATGCTATCAAACAAGCCTCCCACAAAGTCTACGAAATCCGCCGCAACCCTGCTTCTACCCCCGCAGAAGTAGC
>DOYB01000026.1 GCA_003518745.1 Selenomonas sp.
CCCAAGGATGAAGTGGCATTCCATGAAGTCGGTGCCGTAGACTCCATAGTGGATATCGTAGGCACAGCAATCTGTATGGATTATATGGGCATAGCGAAGGTATTTGGTTCAAAGGTGAACACCGGCAGCGGCTATGTCCGCTGCGCCCATGGCCTGATGATGGTTCCCGCCCCCGCCACCGCGGAGCTTCTAAAAAGCTTCCCCATCTATAAGGCAGGAGCCGAGAAGGAGCTTACAACCCCCACAGGAGCCGCCGTTATCAGCACTCTGGCAGAGTACAGCGATAGTCTCCCCTTTTCGGCGGACAAGATAGCCTATGGCGCGGGAACCATGGATTTGGAGATTCCAAACGTGCTCCGTATTTATCTTGGGGAATGGCATGGGAATGAACAAAAAAAATTTCTCCTTGAAACCAATATCGATGACATGAATCCCCAGATATACGGATATCTTTACGAACGCCTGCTTTCCGCAGGTGCCCTTGACGTATGGACCTCACCCATATACATGAAAAAAAATCGCCCGGCCAATACCCTTTCCCTCTTGGTAGACGGCGATCACAGGGATGCCTGCGTTGAAATCGTAATGAAGGAAACCTCCACAATCGGAATACGAGTATTTCAATTAGACGACAGAATCGAAGCCCAACGCTCGATAGAAACCGTAAAGACAAAATATGGCGATATCCGCTGCAAAATCAGCAGATACTTAGGGGAAACTGTTTCTGCTTCACCTGAGTACGAGGACTGCAAGGAAATCGCCAAGCGTACGCAAATCCCACTGAAGCTGGTTCAACAGGAGGCCATACAAAGCTATATTTCTAACAGATAGTTCGGGCTTACACAAAAATCCCGCAGGATGACCCTGCGGGATTTCGTTTGTTCATTAATTCAATTTCTTTGCAAGAAGCTGATTTACTACCTGTGGATTGGCTTTGCCCTTGCTCTGTTTCATTACCTGGCCCACCAATGCGCCGATTGCCTTCTTGTTGCCGCCTTTATAGTCCTCGACAGCTTTTTGGTTGGCTTCAAGAACCGCGTCAACAATGGCTTCAATGGCCTTGGTATCGGTTATCTGAACAAGTCCCTTATCCTTGACTATCCTGTCAGGGGAATCGGGGCAGGTCCACATTTCGGAAAATACCTTCTTGGCAATCTTTCCGGATATGGTGCCGTTGTCGATAAGGGCTATCATCTGGGCGAGACGCTTCGCCTCTATCGGGGATTCCTCAATGGTCTTGCTCTCGGCATTGAGGTTCTTTGCCAAATCCCCCATCATCCAGTTGGCCGCGGTCTTGGGATCGGTGCCCTCCCCTACTACCGCATCGAAGTACTCAGCCATAGCCCTGGAACCGGTGATGATTCCAGCATCGTATTCTGAGAGGCCATATTCCTGCTCCAGTCTTGCCCTGCGCGCGTCGGGAAGCTCAGGCAGTTCCTTGCGGTAAGCTTCGATTTCCTCTGGGGTGGTGACGATAGGAGGCAGGTCAGGCTCCGGCATATAGCGGTAGTCGTGGGCATTTTCCTTGCTGCGCATGGATAGGGTTATGCCCCTGTCAGGGTCCCATGTACGGGTCTCCTGAATGATTTCGCCACCATCATCCAATACCTCAGCCTGACGTTCTATTTCATAGTTGATGGCATCCTCAAGGGATTTGAAGGAGTTGATGTTCTTCATCTCGGTGCGAGTGCCCAGTTTCTCTGAGCCTACAGGACGAAGTGATACGTTGATATCCGCCCTGAGATTGCCTTCCTCCATGCGGCAGTTGGAAACGTCGATATATTCCAGTATAGCCTTTATCTTTTCCATATATGCCCTTGCTTCCGCCGCGGAGGACATATCAGGCTCGGAAACTATCTCGATAAGGGGTACGCCGGTACGGTTGTAGTCCACGTTGGATGTGGCGGAATCCTTGATGTTGGTGCCTGAGTGAACCAGCTTTCCCGCATCCTCCTCCATGTGTATACGGGTGAGACGAACCCTCTTCTTGTTCCCGTCCACGTCAATGTCCACATAGCCATGCTCCGCAATGGGAAGGTCATACTGGGAGGTCTGCCAGTTTTTGGGAAGGTCAGGATAGTAATAGTTCTTCCTGTCAAACTTGCTGTACTGATTTATCGTGCAGTTAGTGGCAAGCCCGGCCTTTATGGCAAACTCCACCACTCTCTTGTTCACGGTGGGGAGCACTCCGGGAAGTCCCAGACACACGGGGCATACATGGGTGTTCTGCTCAGCGCCGAAGGTGGTGGCGCAGCCGCAGAAAATCTTGGTATTGGTCTTCAGCTCACTGTGTATTTCAAGTCCAATTACTGCTTCGTAATTCATGCGCTCTTACCTCCCAGCGGTGCGATTTTTCCGTGGAAATCCTGTGTCTGCTCATAGGCGTAGGCAGCCCGGAGGATTGTTTCCTCGTCAAGGGGCTTGCCGATAATCTGAAGTCCTATGGGTAGATTGTCGCTGCTGAAGCCACAGGGTACGGAGATTCCCGGGAGACCTGCCAGATTCAAGGGAACTGTGCAGATATCCTGCAGATACATCTGAAGGGGATCGCTGATGAGTTCCCCCATCTTGAAAGCAGGTGTCGGCGCTGTGGGAGCCATGATAAGATCCACCTTCTTAAAGGCTTCTGTATAGTCCTGCTGCACCAATGTGCGAACCTTCAACGCCTTGAGATAATAGGCATCGTAGTAGCCCGCGGAAAGGGCATAGTTGCCAATCATGATGCGGCGCTTCACCTCGTCGCCGAACTTGGCGCTGCGGGTGTTGGTCATAAGCTCAACCACATCGGCTCCATCCACTCTCGCGCCGTAGCTGATGCCGTCATATCTTTCAAGATTGGTGGCGGCTTCTGCCGGAGCAATCAGATAATAGGTGGAAATGGCATAATCAGTATGGGGCAGGGAAATCTCGACTATCTCTGCTCCCATTTCTCTGAACTTCTCTATGGCGGCCTTTACTGTCTTTTCCACGTCAGGATTCATTCCCTCGGTGAAATATTCCTTGGGAAGGCCTATTTTCATACCCTTGACATCCTCGGTAAGGGCTTTTGTATAGTCGGGTACTGCTGCCTTGGAGCAGGTGGAGTCCATTTCATCCGCCCCCGCGATGACGTTCATGAGATTGGCGCAGTCCGTAACATCCCTTGTCAAAGGTCCAATCTGGTCAAGAGATGAGGCATAGGCCACAAGCCCATAGCGGGAAACACGTCCGTAGGTGGGTTTCATGCCCACAACACCGCAGAAGGATGCCGGCTGACGAATAGATCCGCCCGTATCTGAGCCAAGAGCCCAGATTGCCGTACCTGCGCCTACTGCCGCCGCGCTGCCGCCGGAGCTGCCACCCGGGACACAATCGGTGTTCCATGGGTTATGAGTAGGATGGAAGCCAGAGTTCTCCGTGGAACCTCCCATGGCAAACTCGTCCATGTTGACCTTGCCCAATATGACGGGTGACTCTGCCTTCAGCTTCGTCATCACCGTAGCGTCATAGGGAGGCACAAAATTTTCCAGAATCTTTGAAGCGCAGGTGGTGCGCACACCCTTGGTGCAGATATTGTCCTTAATGGCACCGGGAATTCCCTCCAAAAAGGAGATTTCTCCCCCCTTGGCTATTTTTTCGTCTGCCACAGCCGCCTGCTTCAAGGCTTCCTCCGGAGTTACCAAGAGGTATGCCTTCACATCATCCTCGACTTCATCTATACGCTTCAATACATCTTCAGTGATTTCCTTCGATGTAACTTCCTTTTTAACCAGCATATCATGGAGTACATGTGCCGGCTGATCAAATAATCTCACAAGCTTCCCTCCTGTTACTCCTCAAGTACCCTGGGCACCTTGAAATATCCGTTATCCTGTAAGGGCGCGTTGGATAGAGCCGCTTCCCTGTCAAGCGAGGGCTTCACCACATCCTCGCGGAATACGTTTTGCATTGGCAGTGCATAGGTAGTTGGCTGTACGTTATCCGTATCCACATTGGAAAGATTGTCAACATAGGTAAGGAACGCATTCATGTCCCCCATGTACTTCTCCGCCTGTTCCTCAGGTATGGAAAGCCGGGACAATACAGCAACATTGTCCAAATCCTTTTTTGTAACTTTCACTTGATTCACCATCCATTATAGAATTCAAGCTATATTATAGCGCAATCGTTCAAATTTTGCCAAGGACAAATACATATCAAAGAGAAAAAGACGCCGGTAAAGCTACCGACGTCCGGGATCTTACTCTGTCAATTCGTACATTGCTATCTCATCCACTTCGCGGTTGGCGGCAATGATGATGTCCTTGCCGTCACGTACATAGTGGAGGACGTTAGCGGCACCGCAGCCCTTGTCAAGGACCTGTGCCTTGTAGCCTTCCTTCTCATCATGGGTGAAGGCCAGAAGGTATCTCTCGCCCTTGCGATGGCCGAGAACCCAGGTGGGCTTTCCGCAGACCATGCCGCCGAAGATGGCATGCATGAACTCAAGTTTCTCAGGATAGGTATAGGCAAGCTGGAATTTGCCGTCCTTCTTCTCATAGATGTTGATGGTATCACCATGGAAAGGCGCGATGGTGCAAAGTTCCTCTACCCCATCATTGTTGAGGTCCAGAAGAAGTCCGTCGCTGGCGGCATCGGAAATGAGCTGCTCAACACGCCACTCGCCACCCTTTTCCTGAGGCGGGAAGAACTGATACACACCGGAATCACAGGAAACTACGCTGCTGGTGGAACCGTCCTTCTCAACATGGCAGTAATAACCATGATTCTTCAGCATATCATCCTTAAGCACTGTAAGCTCCAACTGATGATCATCATTGAAGCTGCTGAGGTCCTCGGGAAGCACAGCGCCGAACACCTTTCCGGGGAAACGCCAATCCTCCTTGTACTCGTGATCGGATTTCAAAGCGCAAGCGATAAGGTAATTCACGCCGCCCGCCTGAAGAATTCCGAAACGATGCACGAAGGGCAGCTTCACAAGAGTCCTCATCTCCCAATCATCCTTCCCTTTCGGGGTCACGATAACAATGGATGCTTCTTTTGAATCATTGGGGGAATAGAACTTTCTGGTAGCAAGGAACTGTCCATCGGTTCCGGGAACCTGCTGCATGGTCATAACCCCGCCCGGTTCCTTCCACACTGTCTCCTCACGATTTCCTTCCAGATCATAAAGATAGCAGGGATTTACCTTCTCCGCAGCCACGAGGAAATGCTCTTTCCCCTGATAGTTCAGCATTGCCAATGCATAGCATTTTTCCAATTCGCCAATAGCTTTTTTGGTTACTTTCATTCTGTTATCTCCTTATTTTGCATATTTATCCAGCCGCTCTCTCATAA
>DOYB01000174.1 GCA_003518745.1 Selenomonas sp.
ACAACGTCCATGCCGACACCACGGCCGGAAATATCGCTGATCTGCTCAGCAGTGGAGAATCCCGGCAGGAAAATGATGCGCACCGCATCCGCGTCATCAAGACGATCCACCTCGTCCTGAGTCATTATCCCCTTCTCCACAGCCTTGCGGCGGATTACGTTGGCATCTATGCCCTTACCGTCATCAGTGACCATGATGACCACATTGTTGCCCTCATGCCTTGCTATGAGGCCAACCTCTCCGGCCCTAGGCTTGCCCTTCGCCTCACGGTCATCAGGCATCTCAACGCCGTGGTCAAGGGAATTCCTGAGAAGATGCATGATCGGGTCGCCGATCTCGTCGATAACGGTACGATCAAGCTCTGTATCCTCACCCTCAATGGTAAGGTTGATTTCCTTATTGAGTTCCTTCGTGACATCGCGCACCATACGCGGGAACCGATTGAATACCTGGCTGACAGGAACCATGCGGACCTTCATGACGATATTCTGCAAATCAGTCGTAACGCGATCCATCTGTTCCAAGGTCTCTGTGAGTTCTGACAATCTGTGAGTCTGGCCAATCTGCTCCAGCCTGACCTTGTTTATAACCAATTCACCCATCAGATTCATGAGTGTATCGAGCTTTTCAATATCAACACGCACAGACTGGCTTGCATGGCTCTTTTTCTGAGCGGCCGCATTCTGTGCCGCGGGAGCAGCAGACTTTTGGGCCGCGGGTGCCGATGCCGGCTTCGAAGCAGGCTTGGGAGCAGCCGGCGCAGGTGCCTGCGCTGCCGGCGCGGGAGTTGGGGCAGGCGCGGGAGCAGCAGCAGGAGCAGCCTGCTTATCGGGGTCTACGACACTGACTTCGGCTGACTCCACTTCGGAAATGCTGAGAATAGTTTCCTCTACAGCCTTTTCCTCTGCTCCGGTAATTACCACCACATCGAAGGAGCGCTCGAACTTCTCCTGCTCAAGATCCTCTGCCGGCGGAACTGACTTCAGAACCTCACCTATCTCATCCAGAGCGTTCATAACCATGTACGAACGTGCTGATTTCAAAAGACAGGTTTCCGCAAGAGTAACCTTTATATGAATACCACGGAGACCTCCCTCCATGGCCTGTTTCAACACAGCCTTTTCCGTATCGGACAAATCCACGCCCGAGGCCGGTGCCGCTCCCGCCGAAGAAGCATCCGCGGCGGCCGGTGCCTCACTTTCGCCGCCGGCAGGTATGGGATTTCCGCTTGAAATAGCGCTGAGCTTTGTTACAAGCTCTGACACGTCAATCAAATCCTCGGGATCGCCATTTGCGATGTTATCAATCATCTGCTCCAGAGAATCAATACACTTAAACAGTATGTCGATAATCTCCTCGCTGATTTTCAGCTGTTCCTTCCTAAGAAGGTCAAGCACATCCTCCATCTCATGGGTCAGCTCCGCTGTCTTGTTGTACCCCATGGTCGCGGACATGCCCTTTAGTGTATGAGCATTACGGAATATATCATTCAATACGGACAGGTCTTCCGCATTGTCTTCGAGGCTCAGGAGCCCCTCATTCAAGGACTGCAGATGCTCTCTTGACTCATCCAGGAACATGTCCATATACTGATTGGTTTCCATATCTGTATTCCCCCTATGATTTATCTTTTGACTGCTGCGACAATTGCATCCGCAATAGCCTGTAAGGGCCTGACTTCATCTGCCAAGCCGGCATCAACAACCGCTTTTGGCATTCCGTAGACAACAGAGGTCTCCTCATCCTGCGCTATAATGTAACCGCCCTGCTGTTTTATCTTTTTCATTCCTTCACAACCATCGCACCCCATGCCCGTCATAATGACCGACACCAGCTCCTTCTGCAGCGGAGCCACAGAATCAAACAGCACGTTAACAGCCGGACGATGATTGCCTACAGGCGGTTCCTGACTAAGAGCGATTTTCCGGGCAGCGCCTTCCAAGGTTACCCTCATATGGTAATTCCCAGGGGCTATGTAGACTTGACCCGGCCGGATAATTTCATTATGCTCCGCTTCCTTCACTGAAATATCGGAAATCGTGTCCAAGCGTTCTGCCAGCGACTTTGTGAAACCGGGAGGCATATGCTGGACTATCACTACTCCGCAGGGCAAATTTCCCGGCAATTGAGTTATTACCTTCTGCAATGCCTGAGGTCCCCCCGTAGATGTTCCAATGGCAACCAGCTTTCTGCTGCCGCCCGCGAAACCGCCCTGTGACACTGAACTGCTTGGCACAGGCCTAGGCTGGAAGGGCTTTGCTCTGGGCTGGAGCAGTGGATTCTGCCTCGTCCGTCCAAAAACAGGCTCAGGCTTTGTAATATTTGTTGCAGGAGGTGTTCCCGAAACAGATGTCGAACGCTTTGGAAATTCCACACGCCGCATCGTAGGCGGTAATATCTGACTGGTTACAGAGGACGGCCTGCTGCCTGCTCTTAACGCTCCCAGTCTCCTGACGCTGACCTTGGCCGCAATCCGGCATTTCTCCAATATCTCGGGTCTTATCTCGTCAATTCTGGAGCTTGCCCCTCCGGATTTCCCGATAAAATCAACAGCTCCCAGCTCCAATGACCTTATGGTAGCCGTTGCGCCACGCTGAGTCATGCTGCTTATCATAACCACCGGCAGCGGATTCTCTTCCATTATGATCGCCAGAGCGTCCAGACCATCCATAACCGGCATGTTCACGTCCAAAGTCAACAGATCCGGCTTGAGTTCCTTGACCTTCGCTATGGTTTCCTTACCGTTTACCGCCGTACCGACGACCTCAAAGTCTGCTTCGTTATTAAACAAGTCAGACAATACCTTTCGCATAAAAGCTGAGTCGTCCGCAATCAAGACACGAATCATTACATTCACCTCTGTCAGCAATTGGGCTATTGCAGTTTGCCACCAACCGGAATCAACAGATATACCCTACAAACTATCACGTCAAAGCTCAAACCCCTTCGCAATACTCTTTCGCTGTACAGCGAACAGATACCTGACTATCTTGTTCACCGTCGTACGGGAAAGCTGCTCGAAGCCAACTCCTACGTGATAGAGCCTGGCACCTGATCCATTCTCCACCTCTGTACATCGAACCACGTGACTCATAACCTCCAATACCCCCACATCAGGGATATCAAAAATCTCCAGGGCAATCTTATTTCCAATCCTGATTGGATTCCTTGATAAGAAGCAAAGCCCATTTCCGCTTAAATCAACTGACTGGGTCATCTGTGGATCCTTTATCTGTCCATCTTCGTCAATCACCCTGATCTGTACTCTCTGGTTTACACGAACCCGTACAAATTGACGATTTTGATGGCGTTCCACTTCCTCCGGTATGGCAACCTTCCAAACCGAAAAATTTCGGCCATCAACACGGGCAGAACCAAGATATTTCGTAAAAAAACGATAGCGGCAGGTTTCACCGGCTGCCAACGCGTAAAGACGCTCCCCTGACATGGGGATTACAGGAACTCCCTGCTTGTTCATGGGCATGGCAACCATTAATTCCGTCTTTGTAATATCCTCAATACGGCTGGTATACTTTTCGTCATCGTCTCCTACGTAAAATTCGACCCTTTGTCCAATTTTTAAAATTTCCCCTGCCTTTAATAATTCGCCCGCCATATCAAAGTTCCTCCATGTTTGTTACGAAAAATTAAAAATTTGACGCAAAAATCCTCTCCAGCCCTGTTTGACGACTTTTTCCTTCCCATAAAGAAGGTTATCCACCATTGCCTGAATGCATTTTGAAGCCAAAGTATTGGGCTGCACCGCATAGAAGGGCTTTTGGTTCCGCACAGACACCATAACATTGCGGTCTTCGTATATATAGCCCAGGCACTTGACAGGCATGTTCAAAAATTTTTTTGACGTTTTTTCCAGTTTTTCGGTTACCTCTCGGCTTTCATTTATGTCATATATTCGATTTACCACTAATTTCAGATTTTTCTTCCTGGAATACATGCTATACGCCTTCATGACCGCATAGGCATCTGTCAGCGCCGTAGGTTCCGGAGTCGTCACCAGTATAACCTCATCAGCCGCCAGAATAAAATCCATAACCGTCTTGCCAAGACCTGCACCGGTATCAACAAGAATGATATCCGCCAGTTTGCTGCAGCCCAGCAGCTTTTCCATCAGTATCTTGCGCTGGGCCCGGGTGAATGTCTTAGCCTTTTCAATCCCGGAACCTCCGGATATGTAGTTGACCCCATAGGGACCATGAATGAGGACATCAGACAGTTCAACATCATCCTCAAGGAGATTCAGCAGATGCTTGCGTGACATGCTTCCTAGAACAACATCCACATTTGCCGTACCAAGATCCGCATCGATGACAATGACACGATGACCTTCCATCCCTAAAGCAATGGCCAGATTCACCGTAAGGTTAGTCTTGCCAACACCGCCCTTGCCGCTGGTAATCGCGATTATGCGTGGCTTACTCTCCTCAGCGCCTTCTTCCGATCCGGTGTCAGAGGTGTCCTTCTCCTCCGAATCCTCTGACTCATTTTCTGCGCCCTCGTCCTCCAACGGTTCTTTTTCTAACTCTTCCGATGAGGACTCTGCTTCCGGACCATCATATTCAGTTTTATCCTCAACCAGCTTCCTGAGCTGTGATGCCTGATCTGTCATTGCGAATCCCTCAACAGCAATCCTGCAAGCATATCTGCCGTTGCCGGAATAATATCATCCGGAACGCTTTGTCCATTGGTCAGATATGAAAGTGCCAGCTTTTTCTCATACAAAAGATTCAAAATAATTCCTATACTGCTGGTCTCGTCCGTTTTTGTGAAAATCAGCCTGCTGGGCTCGCAAACGGAAAATTTCTCCAGAATTTCTTCCGCATCCTTTTGCTTCGTGGTGGCACTCATGACCAAATGCTTTTCGATATGGGAATTTACCCCCAGAAACTCCTGAAGCTCTTTCATTTGAAAATCATTGTGCTGGCTTCGTCCGGCCGTATCAATCAGAATCAAATCCTTGTTTCGATACTTACGTATGGCCTTGGAAAGCTCTCCCGGAGTATACACTATTTCGAGGGGCAGTCCGATAATATCCGAATATGTCTTCAACTGTTCCACGGCGGAGATACGATATGTATCCGCCGTAATAAGCGCTGCGCTGACCCCACGCTCAAGAACGAAACGCGCCGCGATCTTGGCCAGAGTCGTAGTCTTTCCAACCCCGGTGGCACCGATCAACGCCACGATTCTCACTCCATGGCGATTGAGCTGAATGCCCTCAGAATATTGCAGTGCCTCCTCCAAATAAGAGGTAAGAGTCGTCCTTGCCTCCGGAGAAGCATGATCAGCAAGAGTTTCTCCCGCGCCGGAGCGTATGGCCAAATCCTTTAGTATTCCCTCGTCCACTTCCTGCATCCGCAGCGCTTCCTGCAGGGACACCATATTCTTGGGCTGTTCCTTGCTCATCACCTGGGCAAGCAATGCCTTCATCTGAGCCAACTCTGCTTCCAGCTTCTGAATCTTTTCCTGATCCTCGGCCTCAGTCTCCTGGGTTCTCTTACCCGCGGCCCGCTTCCTGGGCTTTTTCACAACCTTAGGCGGTTCTTCGAAATCTTCAGTGTCCTCATCATCCATCTCCACATCGAAAGCCTCGTTGACGCTTTGCTGAGTTGTAAAGGGCACAGAGTTTTCCGCCTTGATTATACGGGATTTCTTCTGCTGCTCATCCTTCAGCTCCGGCATACGAAATGATGGAAAATCCGGAGTGCCGATTGGGGGCATAACCAGATCGCTCCCATTCGCGGCCATCGCAACCCCCTCTGCTGTCCCATTAGTCTTGTACTGGGACAGAACAGACTGGGGAAGCACCGGAGCCGCGGGCTTCACCGCGGGCTCAGCCGGGGGCTTTTGCTTAGGCATAGGAGGAGTTTCCTCTATGGCCGCGGTCACCTCAACCATCTCCTGGCTTCCATAGCCAAGGATGCCGCCCTCTTTATACTTCTTTGTATGCAGGATGACCGCATCGCTGCCCATCTCTGCCTTGACCCGTTCCATGGCCTCCTTCATGTTCTCGGCCTTGAATACCTTTATCTGCAACTTAAATCTTCACCACCCCAAGGATTTGAATTTCCACGCTCTGCTCAACCTCCGCGTGGGACAGTACGATCAATCCCGGCACGGAACGCTCTACTAATTTGCGGAAATACAGTCTCACCGCGGGACTCGTAAGCACTATAGGCTGGTATCCCATATTGGTAAGCTTTGTCAATTCACTATTAAGTGAATTGATCAGTCTCTGCATTGAATCGGGATCGAGGCTCACATATGAGCCATGATCTGTTCGCTGAACGCCGCCCGCGATTCTATTCTCCAGCGCCGCGTCCAAAGTTATACACGGAAGTACGTTGTTCTGCACATTCTGCTGTGTAATCTGACGTGCCATAGCATGCCGGACGTACTCAGTGAGTATCTCCGTATCCTTTGTTGCCCGTCCATAATCAGCAAGAACCTCCAAGATCGTGGCCATGTCACGAATTGAAATTCTCTCACGCAGCAGATTCGCCAATACCTTTTGGATTTCGCCGACACTGAGCAATCCCGGCACAACCTCGTCCACCAGAGAAGGATTCGTCTTCTGAAGGTTGTCCACCAGATTCTGTGTTTCCTGGCGTCCAAGTATTTCGGCCGCATGGGCTTTGATTACCTCAGTCAGATGAGTAGCCAATACCGATACGGCATCAACCACCGTATAGCCGTTCAGCTCCGCCTGCTCCCTCTCGCTCTCAGGTATCCAAAGAGCAGGAAGCCCAAATGCCGGCTCGGTTGTTTCGATTCCCGGAACCTCCTCAAACACTGTCCCTGAATTCATCGCAAGGAAATGATCAAGTAATAATTCGCCCTTTGCTATCTCAATTCCTTTAAGTTTTATGATATATGCGTTTGGTTTGATTTGAATATTATCCCTGATACGTATCGTGGGAACAACAAGTCCCAGCTCCAACGCGCATTGACGGCGTATCATGACGATACGGTCCAGCAAGTCTCCGCCCTGTCCCGTATCAACCAAGGGAATAAGGCTGTACCCAATTTCCAGTTCCATCGGGTCAACTTGCAGGAGCGATACGATATTTTCAGGCTTTGTAGCCTCTTCCTTTGCCTTTGTTTTCTTCTCCTCCTGCTTCGTCTCGGTTGACTCTTCACTGCTCTGTCTAAGGTTGTAGCCAATGAAAAGACAGGTCAGGGACAGAACGAAGAACGGTATGCCCGGCAAGCCTGGAACCAGCGCCAGAAACAGCAGGACGCCTGTGATTATGAAGAAAATCCTCTCATTGTGGAAAAGCTGCCCTACTAAGTCCTGTCCCAGATTTCCCTCTGAAGCGGAACGAGTCACAATTATACCTGTTGCCGTAGATATCAAAAGCGCGGGGATCTGGCTGACCAAACCCTCGCCGACCGTCAGGAGTGTATACGTCTGCAATGCCTGCAGCGCTTCAAGGTTACGCTGCACCATGCCAATGACGAACCCGCCTGCAATATTAATGAACATAATAATGATAGCCGCAATGGCATCACCCTTGACAAACTTCGAGGCACCATCCATGGCTCCAAAGAAATCAGATTCACGCTGCACCTTTTCCCGCCGAATCTTCGCCTCCGCATCCGTAATGGCACCCTGGTTCAAGTCCGCGTCGATAGCCATCTGCTTACCCGGCATCGCGTCCAAGGTAAAACGTGCGGAAACCTCAGCCACGCGCTCAGAGCCCTTTGTTATAACGATAAAGTTGATGATAACCAGAATGATGAACATGATGAAGCCCACCACCGGGTTACCTCCGACGACGAAGTTTCCAAATGCCGTTATGACCTCGCCCGCGTCCGCTTCAAGCAGGATCAGCCTGGTGGACGAAATATTGAGTGCCAGGCGGAACAAGGTTGTCACCAATAGCAGTGAAGGGAAAACCGAAAGATCCAGGGCCTCCTCATTGTATATGGCAGACATGACCACCACAAGGGCTATGGTTATATTCAGACATATCAAAAGATCCAGCAGCATCTTTGGCAGCGGGATTATCATCATGATGACAATTGTTACCAGAGTAACGGCAATAATGACATCGCTATATTTTTTTATAAAATCCCCGGCTCCTCCCGAGCCGGCCGGCATATCCGGTGCAGGCATGACAGATGCTCCTTGTTATGAATTAAAGCCTGACCCTATTGGGCGGCTCTTTAAGCATAATTCCTCTTCAGACGGTACACATAGGCCAATACCTCCGCGACGGCCTTATACAACTCCTGAGGAACACTACCTCCCACCTCAACGGTGGCAAAAAGCGCTCGTGCCAGAGGTTTGTTCTCCACTATAGGTACCCGGCTTTCCCTGGCGATTTCCTTGATACGGAGCGCCACCAGGTCTTGCCCCTTAGCGATTACAACCGGCGCGGTCATACCCTGTTCATACTGCAGGGCAATTGCGTAATGAGTAGGGTTCGTGACAATAACGTCAGCCTTTGGAACCTCCTGCATCATACGCATCATGGCCATTTCACGCTGCTTCTGTTTGATTTTCCCCTTTATCTGAGGATCGCCCTCCATCTGCTTGAATTCATCCTTGACCTCCTGCTTGGTCATCTTCAGATCCTGAGTCAACTGCCACTTCTGATAGGCAAAATCCAGAATCGCCATAATGAAAATCACCGCGATGACCTGAAAAACCATATTGAAAAGTATCTTGGATATTTCAACCAGACTTGTGGACAAATCATAATATATGAAATGCGGCATGAAGGGTATCTCATCCTTCAGGTAGAGATACAAGAAAAACCCGATAACCGCAATCTTGAATATAGACTTTACCAGCTCAACGAGGGAACGTTTGGAAAAAATACGGCCAAACCCGCTTATGGGATTGAGATTACTGAGCTTTGGCTCCAATTTTTCAGTATTGAACAGCAACCCCACCTGATAGAAGTTTATGGCCAATCCCACAACCATTATCGCCAGCATGATAGGCAAGGCTGTCTTAAAGAATATCAGTATTATTCCAATGAATAGCTCAATAACAGACTCAGTATCCATGCTCCGCATCAAGTGGCTGAACGTATATACCGTATAATCGGCGATATTACCGTATATCGACTCCCACAAAAGCTTCAGGATAAAAAAACCCACCAAAAGCACAAAGGCTGTATTAAGCTCCTGACTCTTGGCAACCTGACCTTTTTTGGCCGCGTCGGAACGTTTCTTTGAAGTAGGTTCCTCAGTCTTTTCGCCATCGGCAAAACGCTGAAGGTCAAATACAAGCACAGGTTTATTAGGGAGCAACAGCCTTGATAGCAACTGAGATGTTGCCGTACATAGCATCGAATACCACATCCAAAAATAAAACATAAAATGGCAACAGCATCGACAGCATTGTCATACCAATCATAAGCTGCATAGGAATACCCACGACGAAAATATTGAGCTGAGGCATTGTTCTCGCCAAAATCCCAAGTCCCACGTTAGTGAGCAGAATCGAGAATGTTACCGGCATGGCAATCTTCATACCCGTCATAAACATACTCGTCATCAGGCTGCCAACAAAGGCCGTAATCGTGCTGTCCGGCTGAATCCCCACCAGGGGAATTGTCCTAAAACTCTCCATTAGGGCGGTAATAATCATATGATGCCCATTGGTCACCAGAAAAACAATAAGTCCCAGATTATAAAGAAAACTTCCGATAAGCGGAACCTGCTGACCGGAAGTCGGATCCATGACATTCACTATGGCAAACCCAACCTGCATATCCATGACCTTGCCGGCCATATTTATGGCAGAAAATGCCATAAAAGCAATAAATCCAATCAGCCAGCCAATAAACAGTTCCCCCAATACCGCAATACCATACATCAAGGCACTGGCAGGTGCTTCTACGATACCAAGCCCATCCACTACCGGAAATATAACTATCGAGAAGGAAAAAGCAATCGCCGCACGGATAGTCACAGGTATATTCATGCTTCCAAAAAATGGCGATATGATGAATATTCCACTTACCCTTGTCAGCAATAGCAGAAAAACCGCCGCATGATTCTGCAGCAAATCATAGAAGTCCAAGAGAAACCCCTTCTCATCCAATATACTGCGGCAGATTGACAAATATATTCGTCACATACTCCACCATAATCCTAAGCATCCATGGTCCAAAAATCAGTATAGCCACAAAGACTGCAATAATCTTAGGGATAAAGGCCAGAGTCTGCTCCTGTATAGATGTGGTTGCCTGAAACACACTGACCATCAAGCCGACAATAAGTCCCAGTCCCAGCATTGGAGTCGCGACTATCAATACAGTCATCAATGCTTCCTGCCCCAGCTGTATGACCAAATCACCCGACATGTCCTCACCCCTATTTGAAGCTCACTATAAGTGAACGAATCAAAAGGTGCCATCCATCCACCATAACAAAGAGAAGTATCTTGAATGGAAGTGATATCATAACAGGCGGCAGCATCATCATGCCCATGGACATAAGCGTACTGGCCACTATCATATCGATAACTATAAAGGGGATATAAATCATAAATCCCAACTGGAACCCGGTCTTCAATTCACTAATAACGAAGGCCGGAATCAGCACGAAGGTCGAAACATCCTCCTGACTATCAGGTCGCTCGTCATCAGCCAGATTAACGAACAGCGCTAAATCCGACTCCCTCGTCTGACGGAACATAAATTCCCGAATAGGCTCAATGGTATTCTTAATCGCTTGCTCCTGAGTAATCTGTCCCGCCAAATAGGGCTGTATTCCCTGCTCATTCGCCTGCCCCCAATACGGGGCCATGAGGTAGAATGTCATAAAAAGGGCCAAGGACACAACCACCTGATTAGGCGGCACATTCTGGGTGGAAAGCGCGTTCCTCAAGAATCCTATAACTACGACGATCCGAACGAAAGACGTAGTCATCATAAGAATCCCCGGCGCCAATGATACGATAGTAAGAACCGCAAGCAGCTGAAGCGACGTAGCTACCTCTTGAGGATTATCCGCGGTCCCCACGTTGACACTCACATTGGGAATCAACGGCGCAGCCAGCGCTTCTTTCGCCATAAATAGCAGGAGACAAACGCCTCCAAGCATGAAAAAAAAGCGTTTCAAGCGCCCGACACTCCTCATCTTCCATTATTTCCTACGCAAAATAGGCGGTATCTTCTGGACAAGGTCCGCAAGCATCCCAAATTCCTGAGAAAACATCCCGTTATCCAGATTACTGAGCATACTGCTCTTATGCAGACGCTCAATCTCCTCCGGGTCAGTAATCTCAGAAAGAAGCGTAATGGAATGCTCCGTCACCCCCAGCAGGAAAAGACGGTTTGCCATCTCCACCACACAAACGGACCGATTAGGCCCTAGGGGAAGATGCTCCAGTATCCTGCCACCACTTCCGGTGATGTGTCGGGCAAATTTACCTCCCATAAACCTGGCAGCAAAATAAGCCAGTACCACCACAAATCCAAAAACAGCAAACAAGCTCACGAGATAAGCAAAGGTAGACCACCACGAAGAGGTCGTAGGCCTGGGGTCAGCATTCTCGTATCCCGCAAGATATCCGCCCGAAGAGGCAGTCTCCTCGACTGCCTGTCCCATATCAGGTGCCGCTTGCGTTACGCTCGGCACAAAAATCAACGTGCACACGCACAGCAGTAGTAAAAGAAATGGAATTTTTAAATTCATCAGCCAACAGCTTTACGCACTGCCTCAAGCACACGATCAGCCTGGAACGGCTTCACGATGAAGTCACGGGCACCCGCCTGAATAGCCTCAATAACCATTGCCTGCTGGCCCATAGCGCTGCACATGACAATCTTGGCATTAGGATCTACCTTCTTGATTTCCTTAACAGCACTTATGCCGTCCATTTCCGGCATGGTAATATCCATCGTAGTGAGATCCGGTTTCAGTTCCTGATACTTCTCAAGTGCCTTCATGCCATTCTCGGCTTCCCCCACCACTTCGTAGCCATTCTTGGTCAGGATATCCTTAACCATCATTCGCATAAATGCCGCATCATCCACAACCAAAACTCGTACTGCCATGTTTCATCTCTCCTCATCTTAAAATAACCTTAATATAAAAGTTTATTAACTTACACAACTATCTGTACTATATTATAACGCAATCTCACGAGTTTTGCCATAGGCAAAACAATCACAATCAATTTTAAATGAACTCCACATCAAAATGAAACACCAAGAAAACTATTGCAGCTGAGCCGCACGTTCTGCCGGACTTGCGATTTCCGTAATTCTGACGCCAAAGTTTTCATCAATGACAACTACTTCGCCCTTTGCAAGATACTTGCCGTTAACGTGAATCTCCACCGGCTCTCCAGCCAGCTTATCCAGCTCGACAATGGAACCATTGGTAAGCTCCAGTATTTCCTTTATGGACTTTCTCGTCCGTCCAAGTTCAACCGTAACCTGAAGGGGCACGTCCAGAATCAAGCCTATATTCGCGTCATTCACCTGAACAGGTGTCACGGAAAGAGGTACAAACTGTGCCGGGGAAACCGGAACATTAGTAGCCACGTGAGGCTGCATAGATGGCGGAGCTCCATAACCGTATCCCGGGGGCGGTGCTCCATACCCCGGAGGTGGTGCCCCATACCCTGGAGGCGGCGCTCCGTATCCGGGCGGTGGCGCCTGGGGAGCCGCTGCCTGAGGTGGCGGCGAAGATGCTGCCGGGGGCGGTGGTGGCGGAGGAGGTGGCGGTGGCGGCGCAGCTGCCGGTTCCGGTTCCGGTTCAGCCTCAGCTCCACCGCCTGTCAGCGATTCCACCATTTCCTTAGCAACGTCAACCGGCAATATCTGCATGATCTCACTATCGATGAGACCATCAACCTCCATACGGAAGGAAATCCTGACTATGGGGTCCTCAGTTCCCACAATCTCAGTAACCTTATCCTCTGATCCAAGATCTATAAGGTTCACCTTAGGAGGCGTTATATCAATTTTCTTATTGAACATGGTAGACAGGGATGTGGCAACCGTCCCCATCATTTGGTTCATGGACTCACCCACGGCACTCATGTGGATTTCACTGAGCTCAGTGTCAGGATTCGTCCCATCTCCGCCCATCATAAGATCGGCTATAATTGCCGCGTCCTGAGCCTGAATCGCTAGAACATTATTACCATCTATACCAATGCTGTAGCCTACCTCTACCACGAGATAAGGCATCGGATAATGCTCCTTAATGATACTCATGGTAGCCACTGAGGTGGTAGGTGTAGTAATAGAAACTTTATGTCCCAGCAGCACAGAAAGCGTTGTCGCGGCACTTCCCATGGAAATGTTGCCGATTTCCCCCAGAGCGTCCTTTTCAATATCCGAAAGTATATCGTCTAGCTGAGATGAACTACTGTCCGCTTCGCCAGCAGAACTATCGGCATCACCCGCGGGCGCGCTGTCCCCGCCGGCAAGGCCGCCGTTCAAAAGGGCGTCAATCTCCTCCTGGGAGATCATATCGTCACTCATCAGTATTTTCATCTCCTTTGTTTACTACTCTGGTAATCTGAACTGCCATTTTCCTACCGGAGGTACCCGGGCGACAGTAGAATTTGGGATGCTTACCAACCAGGCACGGCATTTCATCCTTCACCATGGTATCCAACTGCAGTACATCGCCAAAACCCAAGGTCAGGAATTCTTGAATAGTAATATTTATCCGACCCATTTCCACGACGAACGGTACCTTGGTACGTTCAAGCTTTTTCTGCAGAATCTGGGCAGTCCCTTCCGCTTCATCCCTGGAAATGTTGGCCGCCACCCAAAATGTAGTGTTCAGTTTGGGCATTATGGGCTCCAAAACAAAATACGGTATGCAAATATTCAACATACCCTCCACTTCACCCAGTTTCACCTGAACAGTGACTATGACCACCATGTCACTGGGAGGAACAATCTGGGCAAACTGTGGATTGGACTCCATTGCCTCAATAGAAGGATTAAAAACGGCCACATTACGCCATGCTTCCTTCAAGTTGTTTGTAGCGGTATCAATGAGCCGCCGCATGACAGCTTCCTCTATCTCCGTCAGCATACGGGCTTTAAGCCCCACCTTGCCTTCTCCCCCAAATACTCGGTCTATATAGGCAAAGGCGATTTCAGTATTCACTTCCATAATTATGCTGCCCTTCAGAGGCGGTACGGAAAGTATACTGATTACGCTGGGATTCGACATGGACTGAACGAATTCCTGGTAGGTAAGCTGTTCAACCGATGCCACCTCCACATTAACCAGTGTGCGAAGGTGTGTGGAGAGGTAAGTATTCAAAA
>DOYB01000138.1 GCA_003518745.1 Selenomonas sp.
CGTGACAAAGAGGCTTTTTCCGAGGCCTTCAAGCTGGCCTATCTGGAGCAAGACCCCATTCGTGGTAAACGCCTTGCCCAACAGAACGGAGAATGGTGCGTTGTGGAGAATCCTCCTGCACGCCCCCTTTCACAGGAGGAAATGGACGAGGTCTATGACCTTCCCTATCAGAGAAAATGGCATCCCTGCTACGATGCCGCAGGCGGCGTGCCGGCTCTCCAAGAGGTGCAGTTCAGTCTTGTCAGTCACAGGGGCTGCTTCGGAGGCTGTAATTTCTGCGCCATAATCTCACATGAGGGGCAGATTATCCAGCGCAGGAGCCATGAATCCATTTTGAGGGAAGCGCATATACTCACAAAGCTTCCCGGCTTCAAAGGCTATATCCACGACGTGGGCGGCCCCACAGCGAACTTTCGCAGAACCTCCTGCGATGAGCAGCTTACCCGTGGTACCTGCCGTGGCAAAACCTGCCTTTCCCCCATTCCCTGCAAAAACCTTAAGGCAGATCACAGTGATTATCTAGACCTTCTGAGAAAGCTCAGAAATGTACCCGGAGTAAAGAAAGTCTTTGTCAGATCCGGAGTAAGGTTCGATTACCTGCTGCTGGCAGAGGATGATTTTCTCGAAGAGCTCTGCCGCCACCACATAAGCGGCCAGCTCAAGGTTGCTCCCGAACATGTTTCAGAAGATGTAACACGGTTGATGGGAAAAACCGGGAAAAACATCTTTCTCAGATTCGCTAAGAGATTCCGTCAAATAAACAATAGCCTTGGGAAAAAACAATACCTCGTTCCCTACTTCATGTCCAGTCATCCCGGCGCCACTCTGAAGGATGCCGTTGAACTGGCGGAATTCATAAGAGATATGGGACACCGGCCGGAACAGGTGCAGGATTTCATTCCTACCCCCGGCACACTTTCCACCTGTATGTACCATACAGGTGTCAATCCTCTGACAGGAGAACATGTCCATGTGGCAAAATCTCAAGAGGAAAAACAAATGCAACGATCGCTCATGCAGTACTGGATGCCCCAGAATCGTGAGATTGTGAGGAAGGCCCTGTATAAGGCAGGTCGTCATGATTTGATCGGATACGGTAAAAAATGTCTGGTTCCTCCGGAGGCTCCGGTTGGGAAGGATAATAGAAAAAGGAGATGAGCTGCATGAACTGTCCCTTCTGCAAGCATGCGGACAGCAGAGTAATGGATTCCCGGGCCGCCGATGATGGAAATGCTATCCGCCGCCGACGGGAATGTGCCAGCTGCGGAAGAAGATTCACCACCTATGAGGTAGTGGAGCAGGCTCCCCTTATGGTAATAAAGAATGATGGCTGCCGTGAAGCCTTCCAACAGGAAAAGCTGCTTAAGGGGCTGTTACGTTCCTGCGACAAACGTGATATTTCCACTGAACGTATAGTAGCCCTCTCCCATGCGATAGAACGTGAAATAAGAGATACAGCGGACAAGGAAATCGAATCCCGGGCAATTGGGGAACTGGTAATGGAAAAACTGAAGGACTTTGACGAAGTTGCCTACATACGCTTCGCTTCGGTCTACAGAAAGTTCGCCGATATCAGCAGCTTCCAGAGTGCTCTGGAAAGCCTCTTAAAGGGTCGGGAAACAGTTATCTCTAAGGATTGAGGGGAATGCTTTGGACTGGGAGCTGAGTGAAGAACTGCGCCGGCAGTTGGAACGGGAGCAGGGCTATTGTATCTATCCCGCCGGTACACGGGAGCGATTTGCCATAGTATATCCCAATTCCTACTACGTCGGCATGTCGAATCTGGGACTGCATATAATCTATGAGCTTCTGAACAATCGTAATGACACCGCGTGTGAAAGGTGCTTCCTGCCTGAAAAGCAGAGTCTGCAGCGGTATCAACGCACCAATACCCCACTGATGAGCCTTGAAACCCAGACCCCCCTGTTTCGGTTCTCCATTATAGGCTTTGCCCTCTCCTTCGAGATGGACTACTTCAACGTTCTTGAAATCCTCTCCCTCGGTCATGTAAAGCTGCTGGCAAAAGAACGAGGAGAACAGGATCCCCTTGTTATAGCAGGAGGCCCCTGCGCCACCTTCAATCCCGAGCCCCTGTGGCTTTTCTTCGATGCCTTCGTCATCGGAGAAGGCGAGGTTATTCTTCCACAGTTGCTGGATACCTATTACCACGCGAAAAGAAATCAAATGCCGAGAACAGAATGCCTCAGACAGCTCGCCGCTGTGCCCGGGGTCTATGTCCCTTCCCTGTATGAGCACCATTACGAGGATACAGGTGTTCTTTCAGAAATACGCGCCCTGCATGGAGCCCCTGAACGAGTATACCGCCAGTGGCTGAAGGAGCCTGACGAACACCCCGCCCACACGGTTGTCATCACAGAGGACACGGAATTCAACCTTTATCTCATTGAAACGGCGCGGGGATGTGGCAGACACTGCCGTTTCTGTATGGCAGGCTACTGCTTCAGACGCCCCAGAAACCGTTCCCTTGAGGTACTGAAGCGGGAGGTGGAGAAAGCCGCCCCCTTCGGAAAACGCATTGGGCTTATGGGAGCAGCCATCTCGGATCACCCGGAGATAAATGCCCTCTGCGCCCACATCCTGTCAAAAGGTCTCCCCATGTCGGTGGCATCCTTCCGCGCTGACTCCGTAACCCGGGAACTGGTTGAAGCCCTGGCAGAAAGCGGCCTGAAAACACTTACCATGGCGCCCGAGGCAGGCAGTTCCCGCATGAGAGCCGTCATAAACAAGGGAATCGAAGAGGAGCATATATTCCGTGGCGTATCCCTTGGAACAGAAGCAGGCATACCTAATTTTCGTCTGTACTTCATGATTGGACTCCCCTTCGAGGATGAATCCGACACAGACGCTATAGTGGAAATGGCCATGAGAGTCAAGGACTATATGACGGAGAAGGGAGCAAAAGGAAAACTCACCCTGAGTATCAACCCCTTCATTCCAAAGCCCTTCACTCCATTTCAGTGGCTTCCAATGGCGGATAAATCATATGTTGAACACACTCTGAAGAAAATCCGCAAAGCCCTTAAGGGCAGAAAGCAGCTTGAAGTCATTGCCGAATCCCCCAGAGAAGCCTATGTACAGGGCATATTGGCCAGAGGTGACCGTCGCCTGGGGGAGGTGCTTATGACCTCATGGCAAAACGGAGGCAGCAAGGCCTTCAGACGCGCAATGAAGGAGCATGGCTTTGATGAAGACTTTTACCTGTACAGGACTAGGCAGAAGGATGAGCTTTTCCCTTGGGATGTGCTCGATATAAGGGTAAAAAGGGAATATCTCTTCGAGGAACTTGAAAAGGCAAAGGCCCTCCAGCCTACAATACAGTGCTTTGATAAGTGCAGACGCTGTGGCGTTTGCGATAATATTTGACATCTATGCAGAAAGGACGCGATACACATGTCAGTTACCGTTATCACCAAAGAGAATTTCGAAGCTGAGGTACTGAAATCCGACAAGCCCGTGCTGGTGGACTTCTGGGCAGGCTGGTGCGGCCCCTGCCGTATGCTCTCCCCCACAGTCGAAGAAATAGCCGCAGAAAACAGCGACATAAAAGTCGGAAAGGTCAATGTAGATGAGCAGCCTGAGCTTGCGCAGCAGTTCAACGTCATGAGCATCCCCATGCTGGTTGTCTTCAAGAACGGCCAGGCCGTCAACAGCTCCGTGGGCGTACAGCCCAAAGACGCGATACTGTCTCTTTTGAAATAAAGTAGTCAAAAATATGAGCCATACCTGCCGGTGACAGGTATGGCTCTATTTCGTCACAATATTACTCGGTAGATTTTCGTCCTTTTTACTTGAAACGCGCAATCAATTCCGAAAGCCCGGGGTCCTTAGTTCCCTGACCGATGGCGTTGAATTTCCACTGTCCGTTGCGCTGATAAAGCTCTCCGAACACCATTGCGGTCATGCCGTCGTAGTTCTCAGACAGGCTGTAACGGCAAAGCTCCGAATTGTTGTCCGCATCCACTATGCGGATGAAGGCATTCTTTATCATGCCGAAATTCTGCTTTCGTTCCACGCACTTATAGATATTCACCACGAAAACAATCTTGTCGCAGTCCGAGGGCAGCGACCCAAGGTCAACGAAAATCTGTTCGTCATCCCCTTCTCCCTCGCCGGTAAGGTTATCACCCATATGCCTTACAGCGTCCGACTGGTGGCGGAGATTTCCGAAATAGACCACGTCCTCAATATTGGCAAGATGTCCGCCCCTGCAGACAAGGGCAGAGGCATCGCAGTCAATATCGGCTGAACCGCCTCCAAGGATGGATGACAAGAATCCGCCCTTATTCGGCTGCTCTGCCGCGTCCCAGCCAAGACCCACCATGGCATGCTTCAGGGCACTTCCATCACCCTTGGTAAGGTTAACCTTCTGCCCCTTTTGCAGATTCACTGCCATATGCGTTACCTCCGATTACTTCACACATCAACGCCGAAATTCCTGCCAAGCGCGGAAAGTCCGCCCTGGAAGCCGCTGCCAATGGCGTTGAACTTCCACTCGCCGTTGTTCCTGTAAAGCTCTCCAACCACCACAGCGGTCTCAATGGAGAAGTCCTCACCAAGATCGTAGCGAATGAGCTCCGTGTTATTCGCTTCATCCACAACACGAATAAACGCATTGCTGACCTGACCAAAATTCTGATTGCGGCTCTCGCCCTCGTGAATCGTGACCGTAAAGTCAATTTTCTCGATATTGGCAGGCACCGCGGCAAGATCTATCTTGATCTGCTCATCATCGCCCTCGCCGGCACCCGTAAGGTTATCACCCAAGTGCTCAACACTGCCGGAGGCATGCTTAAGGTTGTTGTAGAAAACAAAGTCAGCGTCTGAGGTAACCTTGCCGTCTGCTCCCAGCAGGAAGGCCGCGGCATCCAAATCGAAATCATGGCCCCCATCATACTTGTTGGTGTCCCATCCAAGTCCGATGAGAAGCTTGCTGAGTCCCGGATTACCCTTTGTCAAATCAACTTTTTGACCCTTCTTCAAACTAACTGCCATGTGAAATTCCTCCTTTAGTCAAATGTTTCCTCCCCTGCAATCATAATGCAGGAGACCTCACCCATAAATTATACCATCTTTTCAGAAATTTTCAACAAGGCTTTTAAAGCTTCATTTTTACTGGCCATAGTATTGCAGCAGCGTTATAATTATTTTGAATAATACTATCATAAACAAAGGCGAGGTGAATCTTACATAATGGAAAAGCGAGTTAAACCTGTTTCCGACAAAAAAAGGAAACAGCTCAAGGATATCTGCCAAAAAGCAACACTTGCGGAGAAGCGTGCCCAAAAGCTGACAAAGAAGGCTTTGGCCGGCGTGAATGTCCGGAAAAGCAAACACGGAAGGAAAAGCGTGCCGTCAGCCTCAGAGAGATCCGCGGACAACATCCTGCAATCGGCGCTAATTGCCGAAAAGCAGGGAGAACGGCTGGTTCAACGAATACTTGGTGCAACAGGACGCTGACTCAAGGTGAAACTATGCGAGGTGATGATCTATGGAGAAGTTATCTCAAGAAGCGCAACGAGTCAAGGAGGCTGAAAAGGCCTTTGACCGCAAGCGCAGGACAGTCGGTCTGTTCGGCGCGCCGATTCTGGCAATATTGGTACTGTTTACCCCCATCGACGGCTTAACCTTGGAGGCTCACAAGCTGCTTTCCATCATGGTGCTTGTGGCGCTCTGGTGGATTACGGAGCCGGTACCCATACCGGTGACCTCCCTGATAGGCCCCACCCTTGCGGTAATGACCGGCGTAGTACCGGTAAACGCGGCTTTTGCCTCCTTCGCAAATTCCATGATATTCCTCTTTATGGGGGGATTCATACTGGCGAAGGCAATGATGACCCACGGACTGGATAAACGCTTCGCCTATTGGCTGCTCTCCCGTTCCTGGGTGGGTTCCAACCCAAAGAGAATATTCCTTGCCATCGGCATGGCGGCAGCCCTGTGCTCAGGCTGGGTAAGCAATACTGCAACCGCGGCCATGATGTTTCCAATCTGTCTCGGTCTCCTGAACTCCATCAAAGAGATGTTTGCCGCCAATGGCCGAAGCATCGACCTGAAGGAATATAAATATGCCACAGGGCTGATGCTGATGACGGCCTATTCCTGTTCCATCGGCGGTGTCCTCACCCCCATCGGCACTCCACCAAATCTCATCATGATTGGATTCCTGGGGAATATGGCAGATATTCATATCTCCTTCTTCCAATGGATGATATGGGGAATTATCGCAATGGTTACATACTTCATCATTGCCTATGTGGTTCTTTCCAGGATGTTCCCCGCGGACGTAGATAAGATTGAAGGCGCGGAGGAATTCATACGTACCCGTATTTCAGAGCTTGGAACCTGGACTCGCGCCCAGAAGAACACTCTTCTGGCCTTTCTCGTAGCTGTGATATTGTGGATCACTCCCGGCATCCTGTCCATATTATATGGCTCGGCTTCCCCCGAGCTCAAAATGTACGACCGTCTTATTCCGGAGGCTGTAGCTGCCCTTGCCGGCGCGCTGCTGCTCTTTATCCTGCCGGTTAATTTCTCCAAACGGGAATTCACCATGACCTGGAAAGAGGCCATGGATGGTATCGAATGGGGTACCTTGATTCTCTTTGGCGGCGGCTTGGCCATGGGAAGCATGATGTATAAGACAGGCCTTTCCACATGGATCGGAGATGGCATAGTAAGCAGTATGGGAGGCGAACCTTCCCAGGTTGCTCTGGTGGCAATCTTTTCTGTTATGGCCCTGCTGCTCTCTGAGCTTACCAGCCACACGGCAGCAACCAATATGATCGGCCCCTTGGCCATCACCACGGCAATCGCCTCCGGCCTTAGCCCGATTCCGGTATGTGTCGGCATTGCCCTTTCCGCATCCCTTGGTTTCATGCTTCCGGTTTCCACTCCCCCGAATGCCATTGTTTACGCCAGCGGCTACATACCCATAACCACCATGATCCGAACAGGCGTATACATAGATTTCATCGGCATTGCCTGCGTAACGATTCCCCTTGCCATATATCTTGTAAGCTGGATAATGGGCGTATAAAGAAAGAAGCTGCGAAGACCGGCGTAAAATGCCGGCTTCACAGCTTCTTTTATTATCTGGTTACTTGTAGGCTTTTGCCAAAATCTCAATGGGATGGCATGGCTTTTTACCGGAGCCATGAGCAATCTGAAACCTGCAGGTTCCGCAGTCGGATATCACCTTATCCGCCTCGGAGCCGCGAATCTTATCAAAGAG
>DOYB01000103.1 GCA_003518745.1 Selenomonas sp.
AGGGTACAGAACGTGGTTGGCATGCTCAGCATGGGCCTTTGCGCGGTGCTCTGCCTCATCACCCTTGCCTTCATGGGCAGCTATCTAGTGTAATAGTTAAGGAGAGAAAGCTATGGCTAAAGATACGAAGACGAACAGAATCATCATCGTTGGCGGCGGCATTTCAGGACTCCTTGCTGCTATCAAGGTCTGCGAGGCCGGCGGCGAGGTGGATTTGTTTTCCTACTGCCCGGTGAAGAGGTCACACTCCCTGTGTGCCCAGGGCGGCATCAACGCCTGCATGGATACAAAGGGCGAGCATGACAGCATTTACGATCATTTCGATGATACGGTATATGGTGGTGACTTCCTGGCAGACCAGGTTGCGGTCAAGGGAATGGTTGAGGCCGCGCCGAAAATCATCAAGATGCTTGACCGCATGGGCGTTCCATTTACCCGTACACCTGAGGGCGTTCTTGACCTTCGTAATTTCGGCGGACAGAAGCATAAGCGCACCTGCTTTGCAGGTTCCACCACGGGTCAGCAGATTCTTTACGCTCTCGATGAGCAGGTTCGCCGTTGGGAAACCAAGAAGCTCAACAAGGATGCTACAAGGAATGCTGTTCAGAAATATGAGTTCTGGGAATTTATAAAGATTATTAAGAACAAGGATGGCGTTTGCCGTGGTATCGTGGCGCAGGACATGAATACGATGGAGATTAAAGCCTTCCGCGCGGATACGGTTATCCTTGCCACAGGCGGCCCCGGCCAGGTGTTCGGACGCTGCACGGCTTCAACCATCTGTAACGGCTCCGCTGTTTCGGCGGTTTATCAGCAGGGGGCTGAAATCGCGAATCCGGAGTTCATTCAGATCCATCCTACGGCTATCCCCGGTTCTGACAAGAACCGTCTGATGTCAGAGGCCTGCCGTGGTGAGGGCGGCCGAGTTTGGGTCTATCGTCAGAATCCTGAGACAGGGGAGAAGGAGCGCTGGTACTTCCTTGAGGATATGTACCCGGCATATGGAAACCTTGTTCCCCGTGATGTCGCGTCCCGTGCAATCTACAAGGTCTGTGAGCACATGAAGCTGGGTATCAACGGAGAGCATCGCGTTTACCTTGACCTTTCCCATATAGCTCCTGATTACCTTGAGCGTAAGCTGGGCGGCATCCTTGAAATGTATTCTGAATTTGTCGGTCAGGATCCCCGCAAGGTTCCAATGGAAATCTTCCCCTCTGTTCACTATTCAATGGGAGGAATCTGGGTTGACCGCAAGCACAACACTAACATTCCCGGTCTGATGGCCTCCGGTGAGTGCGACTATCAGTACCATGGCGCAAACCGCCTTGGCGCGAATTCGCTGCTTTCGGCTGCGTATTCCGGAACGATTTCCGGCCCCGAGGCTATGAATTGGGCAAAGAATGGGAATAAGGGACCGGAGCTTACGGATGCAGAGCTTGAAGCTGCTCGTGCCGAGGTTCAGGCTGAATATGACAAGATCCTTCAGATGAAGGGCTCTGAGAATGCCCATAAGCTCCATCATGAGCTGGGTGATCTCATGTACAAATATGTTGCCATTGAGCGTGAAAACAAGGGCTTGGATGCCTGCCTTGTAGAGCTTAGGAAGATTCTTAAGCGTTGGGATGATATCGGCATCACTGACCAGTCAAAGACGGCTAATCAGGAAGCCATGTTTGTCCGTCAGCTACGCAACATGATTCTTTACGCGATGGTAATCACTAAGGGTGCCCGCATGCGTGACGAGTCCCGTGGAGCCCATGCGAAGATTGTGTTGAACGACAAGGGTGAGCGTGTTGTAGATGAGAACGGCGACCTTGTGTTCATGGGCCGCGATGATGAGAAGTTCATGAGGATTACGGTCGTTTCCTATGATCCGAAGACGGAAGAGCCTCAGGTTACCTACAGGGATTTCGATCATTCCCTCATCAAGCCCCGTCTCCGCAGCTACAAATAAGAAGGAGGATCTAGCGAAATGGCAAATAAAGTCAGATTTATTATCGAGCGCCAGGACGGCCCTAACGAGAAGCCATATACACAGGAATTTGAAGTGGACTATCGCCCGGGGCTCAACGTTGTGGCGTCTCTCATGGAAATACAGAAGAACCCCGTAACAGTGGATGGCAAGCGGGTCGCTCCGGTGGTTTGGGAATGCAACTGCCTTGAGAAGGTGTGCGGCGCATGCATGATGGTCATCAACGGTATGGCGCGTCAGGCCTGCTGCGCCCTTATCGATGAGCTTCAGCAGCCCATACGCCTCCAGCCGGCGCGCACATTCCCTGTTATTCGAGACCTCTTGATTGACCGCTCTGTTATGTTCGAGAGCCTGAAGCGTATCCAGGGCTGGGTGGAGCTGGACGGCTCCTGGGATGTTAAGGACGCACCTATCCAGAATCCGTATACTGCTCAGACAGCATATGAGATTTCCCACTGTATGACCTGTGGGTGCTGCCTTGAGGCGTGCCCGAATGTCGGTCCTCAGTCGGACTTCATCGGACCTGCCCCCACAGTGCAGGCGTATCTGTTCAACCTGCATCCCCTCGGAAAGTTCGATGCGCC
>DOYB01000232.1 GCA_003518745.1 Selenomonas sp.
CCAGATTATACTCCACTGATTAGGATATCACGATAAGGAAAAGCCGTCAAGCTAAACCCGACGGCTTCCACATATTTTGTATACAGTTTTTCGACGCTTTGCAATTTTCCTATTTTCTTGTAACTTGAAATGATAACTAACAAAGCTGTCTGTCAACTGTTATACCATAAGATCGTCTTCAGGGGCATCATCACTGAGTCCCACTTCTCTCTCCGGATCATCCTTTGGTATTTCCGGAATACACACAGCCAGCGCGGCAAGAAACCAAAGCAGCATGGAAGTCGGTATATTGAACAGCAGATCGTCAGTCAAACCATTGAGGATAACCGAGATGAAGGCCAGACCTATGCCAAAGCAGGTCCCCTCGCAAAGAACATGAGAATCCCAATTCCTTATGGCCTCCTCGTATGTTGGCTCAGGCTTGGAAAGCTCCGCCATTTCCGCCGCCTCAATTGCGGAAAGCTCATCCTGCGCCGACTTGAGCTCTGCCTCCATATTGGCAATCTCTATAGCGGCACGCTTCGCTTCAAGGGACAGGAGTTCATTTTCCTTACCGTTGTTGCTAACATTCTTGCGATTCCTTCTGTGGCTTTTCCTACGCCTTCTATCTGGTTTTACCTCCACCCTGGTCTCGATCTCTTCCTTCTTTTCAGAAGTCTCGACGGTCTCCGGCTCATCGGATTCCTTTATCCTTGCCTTTGAATCCGATTCTCCCTTATCCTCCGGAACAGCTTCCTTCTTAACAAAAACAGTATCATCTACTTTATGCTCAGCCGGATTGGACGTTTTATTGGATTCCACTTCAGATTCTACTTCGGATTCTGCTTCGGGTTCCGTTTCCGGTTTCGTTTCAAGTTCTGCTTCAGCTTCCGCTTCAATTTCTTCCGTTTCAATTTCTGCCGCCGTTACTTCCGTGTGAGTTTCCTCTTCAGTTTCCCGCTTAACTTCCTCCTCAGATTCTTCCTCAGCTTCTTTCTCAGCTTCATGCTTATCTGATTCATCGTCAGCTTTGTCATCAGCAGCGTCTTCCGGCTTTTCCTCGGAAGTGTCCTTAAGTTGAACTTCGTCTGTGGTCTCCTCAGCTTTGTCCTGAGATTCATTATCCGGGTCCACGTTTTTCGCTTCAGCTACTTCTTCCGAATCCTTCTCGCCCTCAGCTTTAGCCTTTTCTTCGGCGAGCTTCGCGGCTTCCCTTCTGGCCTCTTCCTCCTGCTCTCGCCTTTTCTCCTTCAGCGCTGCCAATTCTTCGTCAATTTCCGCATTCCTGCGTTCCTCTTCAGCTATACGCTGCTTTTCCGCCTCATCAGCCTGGCGCTTTTCCTCTGCTTCCTTCTTGACCTTCACCATATGCGCGGTATCGTGGATACGCATTTCCAGCCTACGCTTCCTGTCATTACGGTCAGCCAGTGCCTGCCTGTCGTCCTCCAGCTTCTCGTCCCGGAACCTCAATGCTGTGCCCATGGTACCGAAAAAGTACCAGAAAAATGCCAGCGTACCAACTACACCTATTTCAGCGAGGTAGTTAAGAAAGATATTGTGTGCATGAACCAGTTTGACATCCGCGCCCTCCAAATAGAAATCATAGGATGGATATACCATCCAGAAGGCTCCCCAGCCTATGCCGAAAAAGGGATGATCCTCTATCATGGCAATTGTGCTTTCCCAAATTGCCCAGCGCATCTCCGTGGAGGTATCAACCTTAGTAAACACGGAAGCAAGCCTTCCATAAAGGGTAGAATCTGCCAATAGCAGCACGACAGCCCCCACAAGGCAGGCCAAAAGAACCCGCCTGTCCCGCAGGATTCCGTATCCAACCAGAATTATCGCGATTGTCAGGCATGCCCCTCTTGCGTATGTCATAGCCAAACATAGCGCCAGCAGCACCATGCCCACCGCCAATATCACTTTTCTGGGCTTATCCGAGACCTTAGCATAAATACCAAGAGCAACACAGATGGCCGCATCAAGATAACCGGCAAGAATGTTTGGGTTCTCCCAAGTAGAAAACACTCTCGTCCTCAACTCCGGAAAGGCTTCCCCATCCACCCATCGCATCTCCCCGATATCAATTCCAAAAAGATACTGATAGAATCCATACAGCACCACCAGAAACGCGCTGCCTGCCATAGCTGCCAAGAGCCGCTTTACCTCGGCGCGCGTCCTAATGTTCTGTCCCACCAACACATATGTAAGAACATATACACCAACCAAGTTGTAGTAATTGTAGAAACTGAAGGCCATATCCGGCGAAACCAGAACTGAGGCCCCGCTGACCACTACGAACACAGAAATCGGAACATCAAAGGGTAGGTGTCGAAAGTGGAAATCAGGATCCACCTTTAGCCTGAACAGCCAAAATACTATGCCAAAGGCAAGTGCCAATGTTGCCCCAAGCGGCCACAGCGCTATAAGGAACGCCTCTGCCACGATAGCGCGCATGACCCAGGTTTCTATCTGAAGAATCTTTCGCCTTCGGATAAAAGTATTCACAGCTTCATCCATAGACCTTACCTCTTTTCCAAAAGCAGTTGTCTAATTCCTCCAACCAAATAAAGTGAACCTGTTACGATTAGTGGAACGGACCCATGGGAAAGCTCCAGCCCTCTGGCCAGTGCCTGTTCGGGTTCTTCCCGCAAATCCACACATGCCGCCACGGCTCTTGCCTTTTCCGCCAGCATTGTCGCCTCCGCGGCGCGTGACGAATCAGGCGTAGTCGCAATGACAAAATCTCCCTGTCTCAGAAGACTCTCCAGCATGGTGTCTATATCCTTGTCCTTGAGTATTCCCAAAACGAACACTCTCACTCCCTCAGGAAAATAGGTATCAAGGCTTTCCCTTAGGGCCATTATTCCGCCGGGATTATGGGCTCCGTCCAGGATCACGGTTCTTCCATCACAATTCAGCAATTCAAACCGGCCGGGCCAACGCGCCAGCTTCAGGCCTAACTGTATGGATTCTGACGTAATACGCTCGTCAAGATTTCTCAGGAGCTCCGCTGCCATTCTGGCAACTGCACTGTTCTCCCGCTGATAGGTTCCCAAAAGCTGCAATTCATACGGAGCATGTGAAATACCCAATAGCTCCGTACTGAACTCCATTTTCTGACCTGAGATGTCACGGGAGATAACCTCCACCTGGAAGTCCTCTCCCTCAACGAATATATCCGATGCCTTTTTTTCAGCGACACTGCGAATAATATCAAGCGCCTCTCCCTTGGCGGCAGTAACCACCGGCACGGCCTCTTTGATTATACCTGCCTTGTGACGGGCCACTCCTTCGAGGGTCCCTCCGCACCATTGAGCATGCTCCATGGTGACATTGGTTATCACCGAAATCGAGGGTACTGCCACGTTGGTTGAATCCAGAAGGCCACCAAGCCCCACCTCAATCACCGCGTAATCCACATTCTGAACCGCAAAATGGAAAAACGCCATAGCCGTCAGCACCTCAAACTGGGTGGGACACTCAATCCCCTCCTGCTGAAGCTGCTCCACATAGGGCTTAATTACATCAAGGCAATCCGCGAAATCCTGCTCACTGATGGGCTGTCCATCTATCTGTATGCGTTCAGTGTAATCCACAAGATGAGGCGATATAAAAAGCCCTGTCTTCAATGAGGAATGCTGCAGCACACTGGCAAGCATAACGGATGCCGAGCCCTTCCCATTAGTTCCCGTCACATGTACAATATGATATTTCTCCTGCGGCAAATCCAGAAGCTCCAACAGACGAGTAATCCGCTGGAGGCCAGGCTTAATGCCGAAGCCTGCCAGCTGATCCAGATATGCTAATGCTTCCTGATAATTCATAGGCTCCTCCGTTAAAGTCTACCAAGGTATGAGATACGTTCTTCCATAGCCTTCTGCTTTTCCTCATAGTCAGCCAGCTTTGCCTTCTCCGCGGCAACCACATGTTCAGGAGCCTTCTTTAGGAAACCCTCGTTTTGCAGTTTTCCGGACAAACGAGCAATCTCCTTTGCCAGCTTGTCCCGTTCCTTGGTCAAACGGGCCGTTTCCTTTTCCACGTCAATCAAGCCCTTAAGCGGGAGATATATCTCCACGCCGCTGGTCATGCCCGCCATGGCATTCTCAGGCTTCTCAGCCCCCTCCGGCAAAAAGGTTACAGGCTCTGCCGCGGCCAGGGCTGTCAGATATCCCTCGTTGCTTGCGAATATCTCCCCAAGAGACTTATCCGCAAACTGCAGGATGACCTCGCTGCGCTTTCCGGGTACGACGCCAACCTCTGCCCTCAGATTCCTTACCGTCTTTATGGTTTCCATAATGGCCGTCATTGACTTTTCGGCATTCTCGTCTATGGCACTGCCGTTATCCTTTGGCCATGGTGAAATCATGATACTTTCCTTGTCATCAGGGTTTTTAGGCAGCTTCTGCCAGATTTCCTCAGTCAGGAAGGGCATGAAGGGATGCAAGAGCCTCAGGGTACGCTCCAAAACATAGTTCAGCACATAGAGCGCCGTCTGGCGTGGACGCTCCTGCTCCTTATCATAGAGTCTTGCCTTTGTCAGCTCAATATACCAGTCACAGAATTCGCTCCAGATGAACTCATAAATCATGCGGCCGGCTTCCCCAAGCTCAAACTTGTCGAGATTTTCCGTAACGCCCCGCTCAGTCTTGGCATAGCGGGAAAGAATCCAGCGATCGGCAAGGGTATAGTCCTCATCATTGGGAACAAATCCATGCCGGAAGCCCTCCAGATTCATTAGCATGTACCTTGACGCATTCCAAATCTTATTGGCGAAATTCCTAGCAGACTCCACCCTTTCTGAAAAGAAGCGCATGTCATTGCCCGGAGTATTGCCCGTTATAAGCATAAACCGAAGGGTATCAGCACCGTATTCGTCAATAATCTCAACAGGGTCGATACCATTTCCAAGAGACTTGGACATCTTCCTGCCCTGGCTGTCACGCACCAATCCATGAATGAATACCTTCCGGAATGGAATATCCTTGCCAAATTCAATGCCCATCATAACCATGCGGGCCACCCAGAAGAAAATAATATCATAGCCGGTAACCAGCACACTGGTAGGATAGAAATGCTTGAGTTCCTTAGTTTCCTCCGGCCAGCCCATAGTCTCAAAGGGCCAGAGACCGGAGCTGAACCAGGTATCCAGCACATCCTCATCCTGATGGAGGGAGTGGCTGCCGCAATGGGGGCATTCAGTGACATCCTCACGTGATACTATGGTCTTGCCGCAATCATCACAATACCATGCGGGAATGCGATGTCCCCACCAAAGCTGACGCGAAATACACCAGTCACGGATATTCTCCAGCCAGTTCTCATATATCTTGGTGAAACGCTCAGGCACGAACTGGATACGTCCGTCCCTCACTGCTTCGATGGCCGGTTTTGCAAGGCTCTCCATCTTCACGAACCACTGCTTCGAAACCAGTGGTTCAATAGTCGCATGGCAGCGGGAGCAGTGCCCCACAGCATGCTCATGGTCCTCAGTACTCACCAGTACCCCTGTTTCCTCCAGCTCCTTCACCAAAAGCTTGCGGCACTCATAACGGTCAAGACCTGAGTATTTGCCAAGCCCCTCTGACATTGTTCCGTTGTTTTCAATGACCTTGACCTGCTCCAGATTGTGACGCAGTCCCATCTCAAAATCATTGGGATCGTGGGCCGGTGTCACCTTTACCGCGCCTGTTCCAAAGGCCGGATCCACATATTCATCCGCAAAGAGGGGAATCCTGCGATTCACCACAGGCAGTATCAGCGTCTTCCCCACTAAAGCCTTATAACGCTCGTCATCGGGATGAACGGCAACACCGGTATCACCGAACATGGTTTCAGGACGTGTGGTGGCTATTTCCACGTACTGGTCAGT
>DOYB01000016.1 GCA_003518745.1 Selenomonas sp.
TATGCCGATGATTGATAGGGGCTGCAAGGAAGATATTCACTCATGGCTTAACGATATCGGATTGGCAAAATAATTTTTTTAAGGATGCGTTGGGAGATAGATGGATATGGATTCTTCCATGAAATGCCGCTTTTCCGGGCGGACGCTGCGAGCGATGATGCTGCCTTTGTTTGCTGAGCAGTTACTCGTCATGCTTGTGGGTATCGTGGATACTCTCGCTATCAGCTATGCCGGAGAGACCGCAGTGTCAGGCGTTTCCCTGGTGAATCAGTTCAACATCATTTTCATCTATCTGTTTCTGGCGCTTGCCTCCGGCGGGGCGGTGGTCATCAGTCAGTATATTGGCCGCAGGGAAAAAGAAAGCGCAGGGGAGACAGCTAGTCAGCTGCTGACCTTTGGTGCAATCTTTTCCCTGGGCGTTGCCGCTTTGGTTTTGGCGGGCAAGGAGATGCTTTTAAGCCTGCTTTTCGGCAGGGTGGAACCGGCGGTGATGGAAGCCTGCGTCACCTATCTTGAAATTTCTGCCTATTCTTATCCGGCTTTGGCCATCTATAATGCCGGGGCAGCCCTGCAGCGAAGCATGGGCAAAACGTTGATCACCATGTATATCTCAGTGCTTGCCAATGTTATCAACATGGCTGGCGATTTCATAGGCGTGTTCGTCCTTGACGCCGGAGTGGCCGGTGTAGCTTATCCTTCTTTGCTTGCCCGCTTGTTCTCGGCGGTGGCTGTCACCCTTTTGTGTTTTGAACAGAAAAACGAGGTATTCTACCGTTGGATTTTTGTTTTACGGTGGAATGCAAGCCTTATGCGCCGCATTCTCTCCATTGCTGTACCCAACGGCATCGAGAACGGGGGGTTCCAACTGGTCAAGGTAGCCCTGACCAGCATGGTGGCGCTCTTTGGCACTTATCAGATCGCGGCTAACGGTGTGGCGCAGAGCATCTGGTCTCTGGCCGCTTTGGCGGGAGTGGCCATGGGACCGGTGTTTGTCACTGTCATAGGACAATGTGTTGGGGCAGGCGATTTGGAAGCCGCTGAGTATTACTTCAAAAAGCTGGCCAAATATACCTTGGCTGTTTCAACGAGTTGGAATCTAATCATTCTGGCACTGACACCCTTTGTGCTGGAGTTCTATGAACTGGAGCCGGAGACAAAGCATTTGGTACTGCTCCTTGTGCTGATTCATAATGTATTCAATGCCGGGGCGTTCCCTTATTCCGGGGCCTTCAGCAACGGCCTTCGGGCAGCGGGGGACGTGAAGTTTACCATGACGGTTTCCCTCGCATCAACCATTGGCGGCAGGCTCTTTCTCTCATATATGCTGGGCATCGTTATGGGCATGGGAGTGATAGGCCTCGCATGGGCGATGGCAGCAGATTGGACAATCCGCGCTCTTTTATTCCTTTGGCGGGAACGGACGGGCAAATGGAGAGAATTTCAGGTGATATGATAGGAGGTTTGTGAACATGAAATGGTTTTTGACGCTGATGTTGTCACTGGGGCTGACGGCAGCACCTGCTTTGGCATCGAGCGGTTTGAGCATGGCAGAAGCGAGTGCGGCGGAACATAAGATACTGATTGCTTATTTTTCTTGGGGCGGAACGACGGAGAAGATAGCACAGCGCATCCAGCAAGAGACTGGCGGCACACTTTTCAGGATTGAGCCAAGTACCCCTTATCCGACAGAATATCAGGCTTGCCTCGACGCAGCCAGCAAGGAGGTAGCTCAAAAATCCCGCCCCGCGATAAAGTCCCAAGTGGAGGGGATGGATTCCTATGATGTGGTGTTCATTGGTTTTCCCATTTGGTGGTACAATGCGCCGATGATTATTGATACCTTCCTTGAATCCTACGATTTCTCTGGCAAGACGGTGGTTCCCTTCTGCACCAGCGGCGGCAGTCCCATCGGTGTCGCCATGGACAAGATTCGTTTGCATTGCCCAAATTCCACGGTTCCGGATGGATTGACGGCGAATGGTGCCAACGTGGAAGCATGGGTGCAGAAGTTGGGGTATGGAAAATAATCCGTGTAGGCAGGATCAAGGATAAAGATTTGGCTGCTATGCACCAATTCGGCAATCGGGCAGAATTTACATTTGCTGTTCCTTAAAGGAGATTAAATTAGATGAGAAGCATGAATCGCAGGGAATTTGTGAAACTTTCCGGCATGGGGCTTGCCGCAGCATTCTTGGGCGGATGCGGAGTTTCTGTGCTGGAGGGTAAGCAGGAGACGGCGGCAGCGGCGCAGACGGAATCTTCGCTCCTTGCCTATCAGGTACAGGACGAAAGCGCACCCGTTGTTCATATCATACGGAAGGTGGATGCACAGTCTATACTTCGAGCGTATGAAAGCGTCGGGAAAAAACTTTCCGGCAAAGTCGGCATAAAACTGACTTTCGAGACACCAGGAGGGCCCTATCTTGAGCCACAGCTTTTGAGCAAGGTACAAAAAGAACTAAACGGAACATTTCTTGATTCCAACGGATTCTCACCACCTCGCAACACAACGGAGGGGCATCTGAAAGTGGCGGAAGACCACGGTTTTACGGCAGTTGGCCCGGTGGATATTCTCGATGCCGAAGGAGAGATGGATCTTCCCGTAACCAATGGAAAGTATCTGAAGTACCATCGTACCGGTTCCAATTTTGCGAACTATGATTCCCTGCTTTCCGTAGTTCGCTTCAAGGCACATCATATCCGCGACTATGGTGGCACCCTCAAGAATCTGACCATCTGTCTCGCATCTACTTCCGGCAAGGCAATCATCCACAGCGCAGGGCGGGAGGAAGTCAGTTACAGTCCTGCGGATATGGAAGAATTTCTGGAATCCATGGCGGATGCGGCCAAGGCGGCTGTGGATGCCAAAGAAGGACGCTGGGTATTTATCAATGTTCTATGCGGGCTCCAGCCGGATGATGATTGCGCGGAGGCCGAGCCACTGCCGGATATCGGCATACTTGCATCCCTTGACCCTGTGGCCGTTGACCAAGCGGCGGTGGATTTCACCTTCGGTGCCGCTCCTTCGGAAGACGTGCGAAAGAAATGGGAGGAGAAGCACAATGTCCGTCTTCTGCAATATGCCGAGGAGAGGGGACTTGGCAAACGCCATTATCGGCTGGAAGAAGTTGTTTGATTTGAAATCAGGGAGGTAACGAAAATGAAATGGATGACGATTCCCGAAGGCGTAAAGCACTGGCACGGAGCACAGAACGGCAGCTGGTTCCAGCATCTTTCCATTTTCCAGGAGGGTGCTACTACAGAGTGGCTGGAGCCGGTAGACAAAGCGGAATATGCCAAGCTGAAATAACAGGATTGCGAGGAACGGGAAATGAAGAAGATTCGTTTGGCAAAGAGAATATTAGCTGCGTTTGCTTGCGGTGCTTTCCTGACATTAAGCGGAAGTGAGCCGTCAATGGTTTCAGCCGCTGCCGTACAGTCCAAGGCACCGGCTGAGACTATCAAGGCAGAGCAGCTTTCGCAAGTCTGGGACAAAGTATTCCCGGAGGACAGCCGCGTCACCCATCATAAAGTGACCTTCCATAACCGCTACGGTATCACACTGGTGGCCGACCTTTATGCACCCAAGAGCATGAAAGCCGGCGACAGGCTCCCGGCGATTGCCATGGCAGGGCCTTACGGCGCAGTCAAGGAGCAGGTTTCCGGCCGCTATGCGCAGGAAATGGCGGCAAGGGGATTCCTCACATTGGCCTTTGATCCTTCCTTTACCGGGGAAAGCGCGGGCGAGCCGCGCAACACGACCTCGCCGGATATCAGCACCGAGGATTTCTCGGCGGCAGTGGATTACCTTGCCAACCATGAAAACGCAGATGCTGACCGCATCGGCATATTGGGAATCTGCGGCTGGGGCGGTTTTGCCCTTAATGCCACCGCCATGGATACTCGCATTAAGGCAACTGTGACCTCTACCATGTACGACATGAGCCGCAACATTGCCAACGGATATTTCGACAACGGCAAGGATGCGGCCACCATCCAAAGGGAGCGCAAGGCAGCCCGCCAATCCATCAGCGCACAGCGGACAGCAGACTACAAAAACGGTACTTACCAAATGGCCTGGGGCGTTCCTACGGAAGTGACGGAGGATATGCCCCAGTTTGTCAAGGATTATCACGACTTCTACCAGACCAGGCGCGGCTACCATCCCCGCTCCTTCGGCTCGACCACCGGGGCAACGATCAGTTCGCTTCTGGACTTCATGGCTATGCCACTGCTCACCTATGCGAATGAGATAGACTCTCCCGTTTTGATGTTGCACGGCGAAAAAGCGCATTCTCGCTATTATAGCGAGGATGTCTTCAAAAAACTCACTGGTAGCAACAAGGAGCTATACATCGTGCCTAATGCGGTACATACCGATCTGTACGACAAGATGAACGTGATACCCTTCGACAAGATTGAGACATTCTTTAAGCAAAATTTGAAGTAATCAAAGAAGGAAATTGTCAGGGAAACTTAGGGGGTGCAAAATCCCGACCGAGGGGGTGCAGATGCACCCCTTTCTCTTATCTTCAAAGCCTTACGAATGAGAACGTGAAAAATAGGCACCGTGGAGAGGTAACTTTAGCCTTCCACGGTGCCTGTTGTTTCAGATTAAAGCTGAGTATTTCTCCTGCTCTGAAGCAGGAATCTTTAATGCGTCCATAGCTTGTTGTGCAGTCCAGCCTACGGTTTCCATTAGATTACGAATGGAACTTACACGTTCTGATTCCTTGCCCTCATCATAGCCTTCTCGTCTCTGTTCCTTGAGTTCCATCATCAGCGTCATATACTCCACCTTCGTTTCGTTGTGTTGTTTCAGTCTCTCAACCTCAGCGGCGATGTCCTGGGTGAACTCGCCCTCGGCAGCCTTACCATCCACATAGGCGAGGAATTTGTCGATGTCATCATCAACCGACGGCCAAGGATGGCCTAGTGTGGGCGCAGGCGCAGGATGCGCCGACTTTGCGCCCACCTCGCCAATCGTGCCTTTGGTGTTCAGAAAAATCTTGACTGTCTCGTCACCAAGTTCCAAGCCGTTCTGTTCGTGGCAAAGATTGGTGAAGGATGTGCTGTCCGCAACGCACTGAAAAAGGTGAAGCATCAAGAACATGAAGGTGTGACGCACGGAAAAATCACGCTCAATGCCCCTACAAGCAGTGCCATTGGACAATTGGCAAAAATATATGCATAACTAACAAAATCACCATGCTCCTAAGCATAGAATTTTCAGGGAGTAAATTTTTACCGAGAACTTATTGACACATACGAAGCTGTATCCGTCATTTTCTTTTTTCGCGAATCGTGGTATCATAGTGATTCGGAATAAAGGAAACACTGATTGATTCAGCGTTTACTAAAGAAAGCAGGTGCAAAAATGCTGATTACAGATATTTTTCCTATTATAGCGAAGGAGCTTGGGGTAAAGGTTCATCAGGTGGAGGCTGCGGCCAATCTGCTGGATGAGGGCAACACTGTGCCCTTCATAGCCCGTTACCGCAAGGAAGCCACAGGTTCCCTTGAGGATGAACAGGTTCGCAATGTGGAGGAGCGGCTGGCCTATCTTAGGAATCTTGTCAAGCGTCAGGAGGAAATCCTGGGTAAGATTGAGGAGCAGGGGAAGCTGACAGACGAGCTCAAGGCGGCCATTGAAAAGGCCCAGAAGCTGCAAGAGCTTGAGGATCTCTATCTGCCCTATAAACAAAAAAAGCGTACCCGCGCGTTGATCGCGAGAGAGCGTGGTCTGGAGCCTTTGGCAAATGCTATGCTGCTTCAGCAGACAACCGAAGGAACACCCGAGGCCATGGCGGCCGGGTTCATTGACGAGGAAAAGGGTGTGCCCACGGCGGAGGATGCCCTGGCGGGCGCAAGGGATATCGTGGCTGAGGTGGTCATGGAGGAGGCGGCTCTCCGCAAGGACATGAGAGCCCTTTTCCAACGTACGGCAACTCTTGCTACCGAACTTGATCAGGAGGCAGAGGAGGCTCAGGTATTCCTAATGTATGATGGCTATGAGGAACCCGTGCGTACACTGCCTTCTCACAGGATTTTGGCCATCAATCGCGGAGAGAAGAAGGGCTGCCTCAAGGTACGGCTGAACACTAATCATGAGGATAACATTGAACGGATATACAAGCGGATTCATCAGAGACCCTCTATTTTCGATGAGGAACTCCGTTTGGCAATAGATGATGGCTATAAACGTCTGCTTTTTCCGGCACTGGAGCGTGAGATTCGCTCGGAGCTGACGGAAACGGCTGAGGCTCAGGCCATTCATATTTTTGGGGCGAATTTAAAGCAGCTTCTGTTGCAGGCTCCCCTTGCGGGGCATACGGTGATGGGACTTGATCCGGGATACCGTACAGGTTGCAAGCTGGCGGTGGTGGATCCTACGGGACAGGTCATCGATCATGGGGTCATTCAGGTGACCCAGAGCGATTCTGCCAAGGAGGTTGCTGCCCAGAAGCTGCTTTCCCTCATAAAGAAGCATCATGTGACGCTTATTTCCATCGGCAATGGTACAGCCTCCTACGAGACTGAGCAGTTTACGGCTGATTTGATCCGTGAGCATCAGCTGGATGTGCACTACCTAATTACAAATGAAGCCGGAGCCTCTGTTTACTCCGCATCAAAGCTCGCAAAGGAAGAACTGCCGGAATACGATGTTACGATTCGCGGCGCTGTCTCCATTGCCCGCCGTGTCCAGGATCCCCTTGCGGAGCTGGTTAAGATAGATCCCAAGGCCATCGGTGTGGGGCAGTACCAGCATGATGTTAACCAGAAGGAGCTTTCCCATTCCCTTGACGCTACCATAGAAACGGCCGTCAACCATGTTGGGGTTGATCTCAATACAGCGTCGGGAGAACTGTTGAAGCACATTGCCGGAATCAATGCCACCATAGCGAAGAATATAATCGCTTATAGGAATGAGCATGGTAAGTTCACCAGCCGGCGTCAGCTTCTGAAGGTTTCCCGCCTTGGCCCCGCGGCCTTTACTCAGTGCGCGGGGTTCCTTAGGATACATGGAGCTGAATTGCCCCTCGACAACACTCCGGTGCATCCCGAATCCTATGAGTTAGCGGGGAATATACTGAAAAAACTTGGCTTTGAGCTGGAGGACCTTAATGACAAGGAGCAGCTTGCCATGCTTTCGGCAAAGGTGAAGCTCCTTGATGAAGAGAAGCTGGCAAAGGAGCTTGAGGCGGGAGTTCCCACGGTTCACGACATTCTGGCGGCGCTGCTTCGTCCAGGGCGCGATCCCCGTGAGGACCTTCCCGCGCCTTTGACTCGTCAGGCAGTGGTAAAGCTTTCGGATATACAGGTCGGTACCGTCATGCGGGGTACTGTGCGAAATATAACGGATTTCGGCGCTTTTGTGGACATCGGTATCAAGACAGCCGGTCTAATACACATTTCCGAGCTCAGCAAGAAGCGGGTCAAGCATCCTTTGGAAGTAGTTTCGGTGGGCGATATCCTGAACGTGGTGGTCATCAGCGTAGATGAAAAGAGAGGCCGTATAGGACTTTCCTTGAAGCAGCTGCCCAAGGAGGCATAGATTTCATGAGTTTGCTTGAAGAAACCATTGCGGGGATCGGGCCCATCAATCATGAGGCGGTGGCCGCTGTTGAGGCTAGGCTTGGCCAGCTCCTTCCACGCAGTGGGGAACTGGGAGTTATGCGCAGTCTGCTCTTGCAGTATGTGGGAATTACGGGAGAAACGCAGCCGGAATTTCCTCAGAAATGTACCGTGATATGCTGTGCCGACCATGGAGTTTCGGCTATGGGGGTCAGTGCCTATCCTCCTGAGACTACGCTGCAGATGACGGAGAACTACCTCATATCCAGAGGCGGTACAGCCAATGCCCTTGCGAATTTCTCAGGCGCGGATCTATTCGTAATGGACGTGGGCATCGCGGCTGATACAAGTGAAGTACCGGGGCTCATAAATAGGAAGATTGCCTTTGGAACACGGAACAGTGCCTTGGGGCCTGCAATGACAAGGGAACAGGCAGTGAAATCTATAGAAATCGGAATCGAATTTGCTGCTGAGTGTGTTGAAAAGGGCTATCGCTGCTTCCTGCCCGGGGAGATGGGCATTGGGAATACCACCGCAAGCGCAGCCATCTGCGCCGTTCTATGCGGGATTTCACCTGAGGAGGCAACGGGCAGAGGGACGAATATATCCGACGAACGTCTGAAGAAAAAGGTGGAGGTAGTAAAGCAGATACTGGAAAGGAACAATCCGGATTCAAGGGATGGTCTGGATGTGCTTTCAAAGGTAGGGGGATTCGAGCTTGGGTGCATTACGGGAATAATTCTGGGGGCGGCTGCCCACAGGGCCCCGGTCATCCTTGACGGCTTCAATACGGGAGCGGCTGCCTTGATTGCCTACGCATTGGCTCCCTCGTGTCATCCATATCTAATGGCATCGCATCTGGGGGCTGAAAGGGCCCACGGTGTGATGCTCCACAAGCTGGGACTTGTGCCCTATATGGAGCTTGGCTTCCGTTTGGGGGAGGGGACAGGGTCATCTATTGCCGTTAACTTCCTTGACGCGGTGTTGGGGCTGTATCGTCATCTGGAGGAGTCCTCTGAGAAGGAATTGCCTTTGGATGAAATCGAAGAACAGTTCATGCCAGAGGAGATTCCGGTGGTTACGGATAAGACCTTTGATTTCTACTTGAACACCATGCCCCATGTCAGCAAGTCTGCCATGGAGGATTGCCGGAACCGAATAGATCATCTTGCAAAGCCCTTGGGCAGTCTGGGACGATTGGAGCAGATCGCGGAGCAGTTGGCGGCAATTTCAGGGGAAGAAAGGCCGGACCTGGATATTGACAGCTACATCCTGTGTTTTACGCCGGACCTGGGTGAAGAGGAGGAAAAGAGGGCGGATCATATTCCGACAGGGCAGCTCTTTGCCACGGAGGCCTTGTCCCTGCAGGCTGAAACAGGTATTGCCATGGGCTATGTGAAGGAGGGTCGTCCTCCCACGGCAGCCTTTGACTTTGGACGGGTAATGGCAGAGGATATCAGCTTCACTACCCCGATTCTAGGAATATCGGTGATTACCCCCAAGGATTCTCCTTCAATAGGTAAGAGGCTTGAGGAGGCATTGCTCACGGAAAAGGGGGGGCTTCGCTATCCGCCTGAGGAATTCCTGATGCATGTTCCAAAAAACCTGAAGTGCATGGTAGGGGCAATTCTGGGAGCCTTGATTGCTGCTGCCCATAACAGCAGTCTTATCGTTTTGGATGACGCCGCCACGGAAATCATCGCCCGTTATGGGGAGCAGCTCTGTCCCGATATACGTCCATATATCCTTCATGTGCAGCCTGTGCTTTTGCAAATGGGCATAACTATGGACGGAGGAATAATCTCGTCGCTTGGAATGAGACTGGTGACTGCCTCCCTTCATATGCTGAATGATA
>DOYB01000262.1 GCA_003518745.1 Selenomonas sp.
GTTTTGGGACACATAAACGAGGTGGCCGTTGCTTCCGGAAAGGTCATACCATCAGGACAGGCCAAGACAATTCAGGTAAAAAACAAGGGTATCATAAAGGAAATACGGGTTAAGGAGGGTCAGGAGGTTCATGAAGGGGACATCCTGATACTGCTGGATCCTACAACAACCGGAGCGGATATGGAAAGCCTGAAGAAACGTGCGGCCTACTATCGGCTGGATATAGAGCGGCTTGAGGCAGAGCTGTCAGGTGCGCCATTTTCTCCTAAGGCCGATCCGGATCTTGAGGCTCATGATCTTGCAGCGGAGCTGGCTCTTTACCAGAGCCGTACCAATGACTATCATACACAGCTTCGCGCGGCTCAGGACGTTGTGAATCAGAAGAGAGCATCCCTGGCATCTGCTCAGGCACAGCATGAGAAATATTCCGAGGGTCTGGTGATTGCCAAAGAAAAGGAAAGCCGTCTTGAGAATTTGATTGAGGAAAATGCCGTTTCGGAGTTTCAGCTGCTGGAGCAGAGGGCTCAGCGTATTGAATATGATAAGAATGCCCAGGCAACACTGGATACGATTAACGCGACAATGGCAGAAATCGCGGAGGCGGAGCAGAAGCTTGCAAATGTTGACGCGACGTACCACAAGGACATCATGACATCTCTGGTGGAGGCACGGAAGGAATACTATTCCGTTCAGGAAGCTATTAAAAAAGCCGATGAGGATGCCAGAATGGCAACAATAGTGGCTCCCTGTGACGGTCGTGTCTATAACCTTTCTGTTCACACCGTGGGTGGTATAGTGACTGATGCCCAGCCCTTGATGATGGTGGTGCCTGACGATGTAAGTCTTGAATTCGAGGTTTACGCTGATAACAAGGACATTGGATTCATTAAGCTCGGTCAGTCTGCCGAGGTGAAGGTGGAGACCTTTAATTTCCAGAAATTTGGTATCGTAGAGGCTGAGGTTGATGAAATCAGCGCGGATTCAGTGGACGACAATAAGGATCCTGAGCGCAATAAGAAATTCCGTTTGCTGCTGAAGCCTACAAAGACTGAGATCAATGTCTTCGGAGAGAAGGCGGAGCTGGCACCGGGCATGAACGTCAACGCGGAGATCAAGATCAAGGAAAAACGCATTATCGATTTCTTCCTGGATCCGTTCAGGCGGTACACAAGCGAAGCCCTGAGGGAGAGGTAAGCTATGGCGAAAAATATTGACACAGGCCTTGCTTCGCTGATCAGTATAGCCAAGTACTACAACATTCCGGCAGAATACCGCCAGTTGGAGCGGGCATATGTGCTGGAAGAGGGTAACGTTGACAACACTACGCTGGTGCGGGCGGCAAGGGATTTAAAGCTTAAGGCACGAGCTTATGAGGGACTGACGGAGAAGGATCTGGACCATATGGTTTATCCCATTTTGATCCGCATGAAGAATGATCGATGCCTTGTCATAAGCACGATTCGCGACGGCGATATGTATATCGTAGACCATCTGTTTTCAAACCAGCCGGTGAAGGCTGATCGGAAAAAGGTCATGGAGGAGTGGACTGGTGAGGCAATCCTTTTCACACGTCGTTATGAACTGGAGAGCGAAGCGAAGAAATTCGGCTTTCGATGGTTCCTGCCGGTAGTTTCCAAGTACGGCAAATATCTGAGGAATGTTCTCGTTATATCTTTCCTGTTGCAGCTTTTGGGATTAGCGGGGCCTTTCTTTACACAGAACATCATAGATAAGGTGCTGGTGCATAGGGCGGCTGATGCCTTGGATATATTGGTGCTGGGCATGGTGCTTTGCGCTTTGTTCCAAAACTGGATGCAGGCGCTTAGAGGCTATCTCTTTACGAACATTACAAGCAAGATGGACGTTGCTCTTTCCAGCCGGTTGTTCAGGAACATCACGTCCCTGCCGGTGAAGTACTTCTCAGAGTGGCAGGTGGGTGATGTAGTTTCCCGTGTGGGAGAGCTTGAAAATCTGCGCTCCTTCCTGACAGGCTCTTCGCTGACCATAGTGCTGGACATTGTATTCGCGATCGTTTATCTGACAGTAATGTTCTTCTACAGCCCAATGCTGACCCTGACAGTTATGCTGGTTATGCCCTTCTTTGTGCTGTTGAATCTGGTGGTGGCGCCTATATTCAAACGCATGATAAATGAAAGGTTTCTTATCGGCAGTGAGAACAGGTCCTTCCTGATTGAAACCATCACGGGCATACATACGGTTAAATCCACCAGTGTTGAGAAGCACTTCATCGGCAGATATGAGGAAATGCTGGCCCGTTATGTTAACAGTGTATTTCACGTCATAAATCTGGCGAATATAGCCAATTCCATAGGTATGTTCCTGCAGAATATCTTCAATCTGTCAATCCTCTGGGTAGGGGCTTATCTGGTCATGGAGAACACCGTTACGGTGGGCGAGCTCATCGCGTTCCAGATGATGGCAGGACAGCTTATTGCGCCAATCATGCGTCTTGTGAATATGTGGCAGTATTTCCAGCAGACAAGAGTTTCCATGGAACGTCTGGGGGATATTATGAACGAGGAAACGGAGCCTGCCTTTAACCCGAGCCGCACGACACTGCCCAGCTTGAAGGGAAACATTGACATAGACAAGATGAGCTTCAGCTATACCAAGGAAGGTGGGCGCGTCCTTGACAATGTGAAGCTTTCAATTCCCGCGGGGTTGAAGGTGGGCATCGTGGGACGTTCCGGTTCCGGCAAAAGTACCCTTACCAAACTCATACAGAGACTGTATCTGCCTGAAACAGGCCGTATTTTGATTGACGGTGTGGATATTGCCCAGGTGGAGCCGGCATGGCTCCGCAGGCAGATAGGTGTTGTGCTTCAGGACAGCATGCTGTTCAGCGGCACCATTGAAGAAAACATACGGATTGCCTTCCCTAACGCGACTCATGAGGATGTTGTTCATGCGTCCAAACTTGCCGGAGCAGATGAGTTCATCTCCAAGATGCCCCATGGATATGAGACCTTCGTAGGTGAGCGAGGGAGTTTGCTGTCCGGAGGACAGAGGCAGCGTATAGCTATCGCGAGGGCGCTGATCTCGGATCCTCGTATCCTGATTTTTGATGAGGCTACAAGCGCTCTTGACTATGAGTCGGAGCATGTTATCATGGAAAATATTGAGCCCATTTCGAAGGGACGTACTATGCTCATGATAGCTCATCGTCTGTCAACTGTCCGCAATTGCGATGCCATCGTGGTGGTGGAACAGGGACATATTGTAGAAGCAGGCAGCCATGATGAGCTTATGGCGCGAAAGGGAGCCTATCACAGATTGTACATGGCGCAAATGACTTAAATAAGGAGAGTGTTTTAATTGAATATATTGTTGCTCCATCCCTCTTTTCCGGGACAGTATCTGCATTTGGCTCCATATCTGGCTCAGAATCCGGAAAATAAGGTAGTATTTCTGGCAAAGGACAATTCCATAAAGACGAATTTCAAGAATGTGCAGCTTGGATTATATAAACAGCCCAGCGAAAAGGCAGAGAATTGGGTCAAAACCTGCGGTCCCTTGATGCCTGCCGCTGAGGCCGTAATAGATGGCCAGCAGATTGTACGTTCCCTAAATTGGCTAAAGAGAGAGCAGAATTTTGAGCCGGATGTTATTATTGGCCATACCGGCTGGGGCTCGACTCTCTATGTGAAGGATGTTTACCCCGATGTGCCGCTTATGGGATATTTTGAGTGGTATTATCATGCCCTGCATGGTGACAGCTTCTGGTGGCCGGATGAAATTCCCACCATAGAGAACAAGATATCCATTCGCACGAGAAATGCCCATCATTTGCTGAATCTTGTGGAATGTGACGCGGGTGTTACTCCCACCCAATGGCAGTTCAGCCAGTTCCCCAAGGAATTCCAGCCCAAGCTCTCAGTTATTCATGAGGGGATTGACACGGAGTTTTGCCGTCCTGCAGAAAAGCGTCCCGGCCTAAAATTGGATGATCTTAAAATCGACCTGCCTGAGGGAACGGAAATAATAACCTATGTGGCCAGAGGCTTTGAGGTTTATCGCGGATTCCCATATTTCATGGATGCTATCCGTGAGGTGCTTGGCAGACGTCCCAACACCCATGTTATCATAGTGGGAGATGACCGTATCTGCTACGGCGCGAAGCTGGTGGGGACCACCTACCGCAAGGAGGAGGAGAAGAAGGGCGGATATGATACCAAGAGAGTACATTTCACAGGGCTCAGGAATCGTGGCGATTACCGCAAGATATTGCAGGCTTCCAGCTGCCATGTCTATCTTACCCGTCCCTTCGTGCTTTCATGGTCCTTCCTTGAGGCAATGAGCTTCCAGTGCCCCATCGTTGGCTCCAAGACACCTCCCGTGCAGGAAGTCATGGAAGATGGCGTAAACGGCTTATTGGCGGAGTTCCGTTCACCCCACCATATTGCCCGAAGGATTGAGGAGCTTCTGGATGACCGTGAGCTGGCACAGCGTCTTGGGAAGGCTGCCCGTGAGACCATACTTGAGAAATTCGAATTGAGGAAGTGCCTGCGTAAGCAGGAAGACCTTATGTACAGTCTGGTGAAGTAAGATGAATCCTCTTGTGTATTTTATCCCGCCAAAATCCAAGACAGTAGTTGAATTTGGCTGCGGGGACGGAAGCCTTGGGGCTGAGTTCCTACAGATCCAGCCTGAATGTCGGTTTATTGGTGTTGACATAGATGGAGTCGCCCTGTCCGCGGCTGAAAAGAAGCTTTCGGCTGCGGTATCAGGTACGCTTGAAACCGTTAATTTAGAGGCTAATGATATCTCCAAGGTGGATTGCTTCCTCTATCATGGCAGATTTTTGGGAAGTCCGGGGCTTAAGGCAATGCTTCAGCAGCATATGAAACTCCTTTCAGAGGATGGGCAGATGCTTTTCCTTGTGGACCATATGGGATATATCCGAAACGCCGTGGACCTTTTCAGGGGAGCAAAGCCCTCCATGGAGTCTGCATTGACGATGAATGAGCTCATGGAGACGATTTCGGCATCAGGTATGACCGTTGTCAATGTTCAGCCGATTTATTCCGCTGCTGATTCACAGTGGAAGGAAGATGAAGCCACAAAGACCTTTGTTCAGGCCTTTGGTGAATTTTGCAGGCACAATGGTTTGAGCGGAAGAAACGATATCTGGGCAAGGGCTTTTTTCGTCAGGGCTGTCAGAAAAACCTACGAAAGCAAAATGCTTGTACAGTCCATATTGGGTGAGGCACTGGTTACTGCCAGGATCCGCATAAATGAACCGAATCGCTTCTGCATGACGGAGCCCGGCTTTGAAGCCCGTGCCCAGCGTGGCGGTGTCAAGCTTGAAAATGCCGAGACTTATCCGAACCGTATTCTTATCAGGCAGCGGATTACTATGGAGAATTTCCGTGAAGGAGTAGAACAGATACAGCGAGTAACGAGGAATGGCTACCTGCTCCTTTATGAATTGGATGACAGCCCCAGCAGATGGGCGGAGAACCATGCAAAGACAGGGTATCTGGACTTTGTGGGCAGTCATGCTGTGCAGGTATCGACCTCAGCCTTGGCTGATGAGGTCCGTCAGTATAATCCGGAGGTCAAGGTATTCATGAATCATTTGGAGTACCTGCCTGAACCCAGGGAATATATGGAAGAGCCGTCGGCTCCCGTAACAGTGTTCTTTGGGGCGCTGAATCGTGAAGAGGATTGGACGGATATCATGCCCGTCATAAACGAATTGGCACAGAAATACGGAAAGAGGCTGCGCTTCAGGGTTTTGGCAGATCAGCAGTTCTTTGCCGCCCTTCAGACAGAACATAAGGAATTTGTTGGCTCTAAGGACTATTTTGACGGCAGGTATGTTCCATATAACGTTTATATTCAGACACTTCGTTCAGCAGACATATCACTGCTGCCCCTTCATGATACGCTTTTCAACAGGGCCAAGTCAGATTTGAAATTCATTGAATCTGCCGGTCACGGAGCGGCGGTTCTGGCATCTCCCACCGTTTACAGGGACACTGTGAGGGACGGAGAGACAGGCTTTATATATCATAGTCCAGGAGAGTTCAGGGACAGATTCACGCTGCTGATAGAGAATCAGGCGCGGAGACGTGAAATGGCTCATGCCGCTTATGAATATGTAAAACACAACCGCCTTCTCAGTCAGCATTATGAGGAACGGTTGGAATGGTACAGGGAGCTTTTGGCAAGATTGCCGGAGCTGAACCGCTCACTGGAGGAACGGTTGAAGGCTTTGGCTGAGAGATTCAATTCATAATGAAAAGAACAAAACAGGGCCGCGGCACTATCGAGTGCCGCGGCCCTGCTGGTTTTATGGATATGTACTTGTAAGCATAGGGTCACGTTTTGAGCAGCCTATGTATCTCGTCCCAATCCGGTTTTGAGGCGGCTGCCTTCAATTGCTTATACTTATGGGCAGCTTCCTCGGGTAATTGGTATTCATCCAGGGACTTCAGTACGAACATGAAACTGTCGTAGTCGTAGGACAAGCTGACTTCGTTAAGAGCCTCATATGCCTCTGACAGGGCGGCATCGTCAATTGGAGGCTTTTCGGTGTCCACATGAACATCCTTCTTGATTAATGGCTCTAATTTTGCGGCATATCCTTTGTAAAGGCGGATAAGGTCATCGTTCCAGGCTTTTATTTCCTCTATATATCCGGAATTCCCCGCATCCTCCAGACGCTTGGCTCTGTCCGAAAGCTCGAAGGCTCCGATTATCCTGGCGCTGCTCTTAAGAGCGTGAACCTTAGTGGTGTAGTTCTTCCAGTCCTCTGACAGGTAGAATTCCGTGATTTCCTTTGCTCCCGGTAAAATGGACTCCGCGAATACGGTAAGGGCGTCAAGATAGGCTTCGATGGAACCACAGTGCTTGATGCCTTCCGGGGTGTTCAGTCCCTCTACCCGGTTAAGCCACTGAGGAAGCGGCGTGATCTCTCCATCTTCTGATACTGAATCTTCTGCTTCCTCAGAAGTACCGATTTTTTCAGGCGGCAGGAATTTCAATATCGTAAGTTCAAGCTGGGCACTGTTTATTGGCTTGGTGAGATAGTCCTTGAAGCCTGCGGATATATATTCTTCCCTGGCGCCGGAAATGGCGTTTGCCGTAAGGGAAATAACGGGGGTATCGATATTCAGGTTCCCTTCAAGCACCTTCATTTGATGGAGGGTTTCAATACCATCGATGCCGGGCATACGGTGATCCAGGAAAATAATGTCATATTTCTTCCTTCTTACCATATTCAGACATTCATAGCCGCTTTCTGCCGTGTCAATCTGAATCTTGGTTTGCTTCAGCAAGCCTTTCACTACAGTAAGGTTCATTGAAGTGTCATCGACCACCAGTATACAGGCTTTGGGGGCTATGAATTTTTCTTGATATTTTTCTCGGTGGGTAACGGCATGGCGGTAGGAGTCTTCGAAATTACCCATCTGCTCCCAATTCAAGACCTTCTGCTCCAGCATGAATGAGAAGGTGGAACCCTTGCCGTAGGTGCTTTGCACATCCAGCTTGGTTCCCATAAGGGTAAGGAGCTGCTGGGAGATGTTCATGCCAAGTCCGGTGCCCTCAACCGCACGGTTCCGTTTTTCCTCTATCCGTTCGAAGGCTTTGAAGAGCTTATTCAAGTCATCTTCCTTTATGCCTATGCCGGTGTCCTTTACCCCCACCCATAGCAGTATGGTGTTCGCGTCCTTTGGGGTATAGTCGACGATGAGGGTAACAGAGCCTTTTTCCGTATACTTTACAGCGTTGGTTAAAATATTTGTGATTATCTGCCTGATTCGGATTTCATCTCCAAAGAGTATGCTTGGAATATCATGGGCCACCTTGACCTCGAACTTGATACCCTTCTTGTGGGCGCGGTTCTGGATCATATTGACAAGATCGTTCAGAACCGAGCTTATGGCGTACTCAACGGGGATTATGTCCATTTTTCCCGATTCGATTTTTGAAAAATCCAGGATATCGTTAATGAGGCTGAGAAGATTATTCCCCGCCATGCGAATATTTTCAGCGTATTCAAGGATGGCAGGATTGTTGCTTTCCCTTAGAATCATTTCGTCCATGCCGAGAATGGCGTTGATGGGGGTACGGATTTCATGGCTCATATTGGAAAGAAATTGGGATTTTGCTATACTGGCAGATTTCGCGGCATCGGCCATTTCACGCAGTTCCTCATTTGAGGCCTTCAGCTCCCTTGTGGTGACTTCCAGGAATGTGGCAAGCCTCGCGGTTAGGGAAATAGCGGTTCCGGAGCCTCCAACGCTGCGGACGGCCGGCGCCTCGTCATATGCAGAATAGGGGATAGCTCCCTCCCGTATGCCAACAGCTACAAAGGCGCAGTTCAGCACACCACCCTTGTTATGGTGCCTGTATATTTCACCTAGGCCGGAGTTGATGACCAGATTGGTTTGGAAACGGCTGTAGTCCTCAACTTCCTGAGGCGCGTCCTCCTTCAGGAACAGGGTGCGGTAGCCGCAGATACAGAGGAAAATGGCCTGAGGATGAAAATCCCACATGAGATCGCTGGTTTCCTTTGTCTCACGTAGGAGCTCGTATGGATTAGCATAGGAAAGCCGGAGCTTCTCACCCGCGTTGATATCTGCTTTAAAATATATCTTCCCGTCATAGCTGTAGCGTGGAGGAACCCTGGCCAAAAGACATCCGTTGCGCTCAACCAGAAGGGGAAACTCACAGATGTTTTTCAGAAAGTTATCATCAGGGAGGACATTCAAATACTTTTTATATATTTCGGCCGCCGGCATATTATCGATTTTAGATATGCAGGTTCTGGTAACGGATTCAGTTACCTCAAGTTCCTTTCCAAGGGGTTTCCAGCCTAAAACATAATCTGCCCTGATGTGGAGTTCCTCGCCGCAGAATACCACCATGACAATGCCGGCTTCGTAAAGCCTGCTGCCAATAATGAAGTAGCTGGTTGGCGTGTCATTGCTAAAGGTACCTATGTAGTTCTCTTCCACGTTGGCATAGCGGTCTAAGGATACGCCGGCCAAGGCTCCGAAGAATGGGATATTGGAGTTCTCCTCAGTAACCCCCTCAACGAAGCGGGACACGTCTATATTCAATCCGGCGCAGAAAACCTCCACGCCTTTTACGTGTTCCATTTCCGATATTCTTTGTCCATATTTTCGTCCCGCGGTTTTGTAGTGATCCGGGCGGCCGACGTGCTCTAAAAGGGTTACCGATGATTCTTCGAAGTAGCAGCAGTTCATGTCCAGAAACACATGATCGGCTTCACGGCCGAAAAGTGTCAGTGACATGCCCGCGATAATGGCCTTTGGAAGGCACTCTGCGATTTTATTGCTGATTTTCTTGGCGGACTCTGTGGGTATTCTGGCTGTAAGCAGCTTGATGTATACGCTTTTTGCCTTTGAATAAGCGACGGAATGCCTGAGGTCCAACAATAGCTCCTCTAGCTTGGGCATGACGGAACAACAGTCGTCTTCCTCCTCAATCCAAAGCTTGTAATTCTCTTGAATCATTACGATGGCTCCTTTATATGTGAAGTGCGCATCAACCGGAATTTTATTTGAATCAAGCCCGTATTCAATTTGCCTAAAGTAGAAGAAATACGGACTTGAACTCCCTACGTTATTTTTCGAGATTACTTTTTAAAATCCTGCTGTATTCCTATGTGTGAGTTTCTAAAAGAGTTAAAATTTTTGTGTGGAGTGTTTCATATATAAAGGTCACCTGTAACTTTCATAATTTCTTCATAAAAAACATGTAGCATTAACGTATCTGCAGGATAAGGGGGTACGATAGATGGGATTATTGCGAGTCAGCTTTTTGTGGATTTTTACGTTCCTGCTGGTTCTTGGGAGTTCTCTTTCTGCATCAGCCGCAGAGGCTCCGGCAATTACGGCAGATTCCGCTATTTTAGTGGAGGCCACCACAGGACGTGTAGTATATGAAAAGAATGCGGATGAGGAGCGTCCGCCTGCAAGCATGACGAAGATGATGACGTGTATATTGGCACTGGAACAGCTTAGACCACGGACACTCGTTACCATAAGTCCGGTGGCGGCAAATACGGAGGATGTGGCGCTGGACTGGAAGCCGGGCGAGCAGCTTGAGGCACAGGAACTTTTGAAAGCCCTTATGATGATTTCTGAGAACGGAGCGGCAGTTGCTCTGGCTCAGCATATATCGGGAAATCTTCCCAGATTCTCGACGTTGATGACAGAAAAGGCAGCGGAACTTGGGTGCAAGAATACGCAATTGATGAATCCTAACGGACTGCCAAATTCAGCTCATTATTCCACTGCCAGGGATATGGCGAAAATTGCCATGTACTGTATGAAGAATAAGGAATTCCGGAATTTGGTCGGACAGGTCAAAAGCGATATACGATGGACATCTCCCAAGGGCAAGAGCGAGGTGCTTGAGAATACAAACGAGCTATTGGAGACCTATCCCGGCGCGACGGGTATAAAGACGGGATGGACCAGCGCGGCCGGCGGATGTCTTGCCGCCTCTGCCAAACGCAACGGAGTAGAGCTTATCGTAATCAT
>DOYB01000229.1 GCA_003518745.1 Selenomonas sp.
CCAGACGCTTTATATTCTGGTATTTCTCATTGCCATCCAGCAATTTTTCCAACTCTTTCTTATCTGTAGAGTGCTTGATGAATTTCAGCACTTCCTTCAAGTCGGTTTTGAAAATGTCCAAGTTGTTGATTCCTTCTCCTCATCTCACGGAACACTCTCATCACCCATCCCTTAGCATATTGAGGAAAGCATGTATATATTTCAGTATTTCGCATACTACCAGTGAATTTCCTGCCCAGAAGCAGAAGCTCTCAACATGACAGGCCATATTGAACCCTACAAGTATTTTGAGTACTTCGACATAAATTGGCTCATTTATGCCAGAGAAAGGAAAAAGGGCTGTTTCCAGCCCCCTCCTAAACTCAAAGCAAACTCCGATATTTCGGGTATAGCATCCAGTTTCACTATCATAGCGCTTACAGAACACCGTGCATACGGCCTATTTCCGCTATTTTTTCCTGAGAGTACTTAGATATGCGGGAAATAAAGTCCAACGGCTGGTTTTCCTTGAGCATTTCAAGAACTATTTCTGTCTTGCCCTCATCACGGCCTTCAGCACGGCCTTCTTCACGACCTTCTTCGCGGCCCTCAGCACGTCCTTCCTCCCTTATTGCCTTCATATGTATCTTGGAAGCATATTCCGTAAGCATCATCTTGACCACTCTCCCCCTGTTCTCAGCAAAGTATTCCGCTAGCAGATTATTCTGTATGCAGTAATCCACTGCCTCCTGTATAGCATCATCCAGTTCCATGCCTGCAGTTTTGTTGTCCCGCACTCTTTGTACGAATTCAGCATAAGCCCTCAATGGCATACACTTGTCCATGATATTCTTGTTCTTCCCGGCGTTGACATTTATGACATACACCGTCCACTCGTATCCCGGCGAGGGGTGCATGAAAGCGTCTGACAGGTGCTTCTCACTCAGCTCAGGCTCGTCTTCCAGACCGTTATAGAGTTCAAAGCACTTGGGTGCCGGTATCTTCACCAGCTTCGTGTTCAACAAATCCGCCTTGTTGCGGATCAGCCACTTGTCATATTCATCGGCACTATACAGGAACTCACGCAACGGTATATTGGCTGACTTGGTGCTCTGCTGCTCGAACAGTTCCATAAATCCATGGAAACAGACTGCCAAATCATTGTGCATAGTGATGTAGACCACTTCCTGTATGGTGTATATCTCCATGCCATCTGTATCTGTGTAGTCCGTATCATTCGCGGCATTGAACAGCGACAACGCATATTCCTTGATAGAAAATATATCGCAGAACAGCCTGTCTTTATGATTCCGCGCCCCATGGGGCTTGCGCCTTATCTTTGCCCTGCGCTTCTGCTGCTTCTTCGCCAATACCTCACCCCGCCTTGCTTTCCTTGCCACTATATTACCACAAATGTCTGAAAATGTCATTATGAAAGCCACCTCGGTACACCGGGCCAAAGGGATATCAATTCTTACCATGATGCTATCATGGCCTATATATAATACTCTGCTGAACCTTATTCACCGAGATGAAGCTGTTATAGACAGAATACAACATGCCTAAACGAGCGTTTAGTATATGATGTCTACAACGGAACTCAAAGAGCAGAGACGATAGGGCCACAATACACAATATGTTCAGAAACAGCTGGCGTGATGAAGGAATTTGATGAGGTAATATACGAAAAAATGCGAGCTTAAAAGCGGGTGGCATTAAGCAGCGGATAAGCTTTTTTTCGGTCGTTGTAAGGGGGCATCTTGTCCATTCAATAAACTTTCGTAATGGTATGCGTTTACCATATGTAAAATAGTCATAATTTTGTCACTAGAACAATAACTCATGGGTAAATGTTATCTGCTCAAAAGCTTTCGTTCTGCAGGTAATGCACCTTGTTTTGCACCTTATTGGCTGCAAATGAGTGTAAATGAGCGTCACTGAGTGCAAAAATCAGTATAAATGACATGATGGCCAAAAAATAAAAAGTGCCGCGAAGCCTTGAATAGCAAGACTTTACGGCACCTAGCCAAAGTACGGTAAAACGGGCATTTTGTAGAGGCCTAGACTTCCCAAGCTTTAGAGGGCGGTTCGATTCCGCTTGCCCGCTCCATATGAGATTATAGGAGCTGCATAGGCAGTTCCTTTTTTTCATACTTTTTCAGAAATAATAAATGGAGTGACCAAACCATGGGCATATATCTGAATCCCGGCAATGAAAAATTCATAATGGCACAGCGTTCCCCCATTTACGTAGACAAAAGCGGCATGATTGCCTACTTAAACCATGTCTTGCGCACCGAGGAACGCTTTGTTTGCGTCAGCCGCCCCAGACGATTCGGGAAATCCATGGCAGCCAACATGATTACGGCATATTATGACCACACAGTAGACACAGGAAAAACTTTTCAAGGCATGAATATTGCTAATGATGCCAGTTTCCAAGAGCATACAGGCAAATACGATGTCATCCACCTAAATATGCAAGACTTTCTCAGCCGCACCCGGGATATGCAGGAATTCCTGAATCTGTTGCAGAAGCGTGTCCTGCGGGACTTACTGAAAGCGTATCCCAATTTTGACTACTTCAATGATGACGATCTGGCAGAAAGCATGTCTGATATATATGAAAATACACGCCGTCCCTTTGTGATCGTAATCGATGAATGGGACTGCATATTCAGAGAGTACAAGGACAGAAAGGATTGGCAGGAAAAATATCTCGACTTCCTGCGCTCCTGGCTGAAGGACAAAGCCTATGTGGGACTGGCATATATGACAGGCATATTGCCCATCAAAAAATATGGCACCCACTCTGCCCTCAATATGTTCAGGGAATTTTCCATGACCGATGCAGGTCCCCTAGCCGAATACACAGGCTTCACGGAAGCCGAGGTAAGGAAGCTGTGCAAGAGTTATCAGATGGATTTCGAGGAGTGCAAAGCCTGGTACGATGGCTACCATTTCAACGAAGCAGGCTCCATCTACAGCCCATGCTCCGTTGTCCAAAGCATGCTGTCCCATAAATACAGCACCTACTGGAACCAGACAGAGACCTTCGAAGCGCTAAAAGTCTACATCGACATGAACTACGACGGACTGCGGGAAGCTGTCATCGCCCTGATTGCCGGCGAGCACCGCAAGATAGATACCTCCAGCTTCTCCAACGACATGACCACCTTCACCGGCATGGACGATGTGCTGACCCTGCTGGTACACCTGGGGTATCTGGGCTATGACTTCGACACGGAGAGCGTCTTCATCCCCGATCAAGAGATTCTGAAGGAATACGCCAACGCCACCAAAGCCGGTGGCTGGGACACCATAGCAAAGGCCATCAAAGCCTCAGACCAGCTTCTAACCGATACTTTGGCCCAAAAGGCAGAAAATGTAGCCAAAGCCGTTGAAGAAGCACACATGGAAACCAGCCACCTAACCTACAACGACGAAAACACCTTGGCCTACACCGTCTCTATGGCCTACTACTCCGCCAGACAAAAATACACTCTCATCAGTGAATTCCCCCCCGGCCAAGGCTTCGCCGACCTGGTATTCCTGCCAAAGCCCAAATACGCCGAGTTACCGGCCTTGCTGGTGGAGCTGAAGCGGGATAAAGGCGCCAATTCGGCCATCATGAAGATCAAAGAAAAGAGATACCCAAAAGCCTTTGAAGGGTATACTGGGAATGTATCGCTGGTAGGAGTCAGCTACGACAAGAAAACACGGCAGCATGAGTGTGTGATTGAAAAAGTAGAGGCTCACTGAAATCCAATCACCCACTACGCCAATCGCTTGTTAAGTTCTTGGATGAAATATCTAAAACTGGGAGATAAATTCTTTTCTATACGCATGTGTTGGCCGATTCTTTTGGCCCATTCTGACTTGAATTTACCCTTTTCCACAAAAGAAGGACATTTCCTCATAAACTGTTTTCGCCCGCCCGGAAATACAACATCTGCCAGAATTTCCCAAGTACCGCAAATGCTGTCCTGCTGATAGGATTGCATAGCCTGCATGTTTGCAGAGGGATATGCTTGTTTAATCGCATCTGCGTCTCCCAAAAGCCATGCTTCCATCTCTTCTATTGCAATGCAAAACACATGGTCAATTGAAATATTATTCTTATATGCGACCTCATTTAATTCATTTCTGAATGCTTCTGTATCTCTCGTATCGTTATCAATAACAATAAAAATAGCAGCATTTGTGCCCAATCCTGAAAGACTTTTATTAAAACCCCTAAGGTATGTTGCCAAATCATTAAGGAGCTTACCGGTCTTTGTTTCTTTCACGGTGTTCTTTTTCGTAAACCCGCCTAATCCCTTAAATGATTTGCAATTATATGTGATGCCTTCATTGCTAAATAGAACTTTTGACATAATCATCTCAATAAGAGCGGCACCTGATTGATCTTCCACTAAAAATTGAAAATGCATCGCTATATCCTCACCCAAAATATTCGCTATACCACAAATCACCCATATTTGCTCCCTCAGCAATGAGGTCGCTAACATACTCATAGGTACTGGCTTTCCTCAATTGAGAAAATCCTTCATTATCCTTTTCCAATACCCATACTTGTTCAGGAGTTAACGCATTGACAAAAAATGGGCTATGTGTTGTTACGAACAGTTGCTTCGTATAACCACTACCCACATTTCGCTTCATTTCTAATGCAAGATTAGCCAAGTATTTGTGATACAATCCATTTTCCGGTTCCTCAACAAACACCAACTGTCTCGGATTTCTTTCATGAAGTAACAGATAATATGCAAAGAGTTTTAATGTTCCATCTGACATGCGTGATGAAAAAAATGGCTCCTTGAAACCCTTTAGAAAAAATTCCAATACCATTTGACCATTAGGGAGTTTCACAGGTTTTATTTCATTTATGTCAGGTATCTTTGACTGTATTTCAGTCAATATTTTTCTAAATTCCGCAGGATTTTCCCTATACATATGCTGAGAAACATTATTGAGATTGCTTCCTGTACGATTCAAATATCTTGAGGGTGCAGCTGTCTGTATTTGCCTTGCTGCATCCGGAGTAAAATAACATAAGTACCAACTTTTTAAGAA
>DOYB01000246.1 GCA_003518745.1 Selenomonas sp.
TAAATGGAAGGGAGTCAATCTTTTATGAGAAGGATAATTTAAACAAGAGAGCAGCATATGGACATGCAGGTAATTGCTTTTAGGAATGTGAGAGCACGGTCTGACAATTTTTTCAAGAAAATCACAACCAATAGTAAAAGATACCCACCAGAAAACTGACTAAGTTCGTGAGCAAAAGGGTGATAAACAGCTTTATCTTCTCTGTGGGAATGCCATATATACATAGAGCGAATTCCAACGCAATTACCATGCACTCTCCCAACAGCAGCATGATTAGATACCATGCATCGTCAGTAATGTTTTGCAGGAACTCGTTCAGCAGGAGATTCGTGACGATGTTTACTACGGCAAAGTAAGCGCAGTCGCGGAATCTCCTGTAGCCGAGCAGGTAAAACAGCGGAACCTCTATGATCACAGTCAGAAAGGCGTTCTCCAATAACTCCGGATCCGCAAAATACCCAATATACGTTTCAGCGGGCATGGGATTCGCTACATCCGCATAGGCAACAGTTGAGTATTGGAGAAATAGAAAAAATCCAATGACCGCTACAGCCTTGCGGTTTTTAATAAAATACATTAAGCTTCACCTCACGAAGTAGCAGAGAACCTTTGCTCTTAACGGCCTTATGATAATCATTGCCTTTCCGGGCGAAACCGCTGGAATAGGTAGAAGGCAGCAAATAGACACAGGAATTGGATTACTATCATGGCCTGAGGCGGAATCTGAAGACTGCCGCGGAAGAATGCTCCCGGCAGCAGACAGCCCGCGGCCAGTCCGAACATCATTCCGGGATGTGATGGACTGCATCGGTGCACTAAGCGCAGGGTCAGCGGCATGGTCATGTTGAAGGCTAAAACCAATAGCAATATAGACAACAGGCCGCCTCCTTGAAGCGCAAGAAATCCCAGAATAAAGATTAGCATGATGGTGTTTTGGAATCCCATACGGTCACAGCAGAGCCCACCCAGAGCCTTGCCCAACGCAAAGACGCAGGGGAACAGCATTACATATTCCTCGGAGCCGCCTCCGCCGCCAAAACCGCGGAGAATTACGCAGCCTAGGAGCAGAGAAAGACATGCAATCCCTGCCAATGGAGCAGGTCCTGTTTCCACAGTTGTACCTGTTAGGTTTGGGCTGTATATTGGGGGAGCTTCCAAGCTATCCTGCCGCAATGTGTGAAATACCGCAAGGGTCAGTATGGCATACAGGGGAAGGAATACAAGTGTATCCACTATTTGATTAAGTCCAAGGGCAAGCCCTATAGCGCCGCTGGACACGAAAAGCCCCAATTCCTTGTAGGTGGAGTAACGACGCAGAACAATGCTTCCTGCGGCCACATGGAAGATACAGTTGCCCATGCCAAGGCAGATGACCTGAGTGGTAATTCCCACAGCTTCTGCGGTACCAAATCCTAAAGCTACCAGTGACAGCAGTAATGCGTAGGGAATCCAGTCGAGGTGTCGATCCAGAATAAAGCCTACAATCCATTGACCGCCAAAGGCAATTAAATTATACATACCAAAATAGTATATAATCGGTTCGTAATACAGCTCATTGACTGCATAGGCAGCAAGGGCAGCACCGCAAATGCCGTCCACAAACAGGTGCTGCAAGGTATATAGGAAAAGCATGGTCATTCTTCCCTAGCAGGGCGTATGGTGACCTTGTCTTTGCCGTTAACCTTTTGAATGTAGATATGCTTCACCATACGGTCGGTAGCGAGCTTATTTCCGAAGCGGGTGGGGCGCTTCATCGTTACGGAAAGCTCCATCACATAGTGTGATTCTATGCCTTCCTCCTGAGACTCATAGGCAAATGTATCCTGCTTCGTGGCATCCTTGTTGCCTGCCCCTTTGCCGTAGGTAACCAGCTGATCTGTGTCAGCTATATGCACAGCATACTGATATAGACATTGAGCGTTGAAATGGAAGTACGCCGACATCTTTCCGTTCTCTTCGATTTTGAAGCTGACATTAGGCATAGCGGCAGAAGAGATTTCCCTGTCATCATGAGCAGAAGGCCTTGGTCCGCCCCAGGGGTCTGCCACATCAGCATGCGCTGCCATAGAACCGCAGAAAAGCAAGGCAATTCCAATGCCCAGGATTGTCTTGGTACTCTTGTTATTCTTTAAGAAATACATCATGTCACACCTCACTGAGATATTTATAAGCTCTGTCAGCATATATCATAGAAAAAATTTTATAGCGTTGTCAAGAAACTCAATAACCTTTCAGATGACGTGAAAGCGAATTTCATAAAACTGGTATAGCAGCATGTACTGTATCTTAGTCAATAAGGGAGCTGGCAATAAATAAATGTCTTAGATGTTTACAAAATGACCTTAAAGTGGTACAATGACAACAATATGAATTTTTAATGTAGAGAGTGGGTGCGAACCCACTCTTTCATCTTGTTAAGGCATGTGGAGGTGAAGCTATGGCAAAGCAGATTGAAAGCGCGGTGGAGGAGCTTGTGATTGAGTTGTTGCAGGAATCCCCTGAGCTTGAACTGGTGGATGTGGAATATGTAAAGGAGGGTGATTGGTACCTCAGGGTCTTTATTGACAAGGAGGGCGGCATTGATCTGGATGATTGCCAGGAACTCAGCGAGCGTCTGGGAAAGGTGCTGGATGAAAGAAATTTGATAAGCGAGAGCTACATGCTGGAGGTTTCATCTCCGGGGCTGGACCGTGTACTCAGAAAGGATCGGGATTTTACACGGGAAATGGGAAAAGCTGTGGATATTTCCCTGTACGCCCCCATTGATGGGGAAAAGCAGCTGACGGGTACGTTGGCTGGATATGATGGGAAAAGCGTGACGTTAAAGGGGAAGGAACCTATCCCTATGGACAAGGTTGCCCAGATACGTCTGCACATAGATTTTTAAAAATAGGAGGAGCATGATTTTGGCTACCAGAAAAAGCAAGCCAGTCGACTATGCGGCAGGTTTTTTGGATGCGATCAAGGATTTGGGGAAGGAAAAGGGCATTGCCCCGGAAATCCTGTTTGACGCTATAGAAGCGGCACTGATTTCCGCGTATAAGCGCAACTTTGGTTCAGCGCAGAATGTGGAGGTCGTACTTGACAGGGACAGGGGAACTTATCACGTGTATGCCATAAAGGTAGTGACAGAGGACCCTGACAACGATGTTACCCAGATATCGCTTGGAGAAGCCCGCGCCATAAATCCAGCCTACGATGTGGGCAGCGAAGTCCGTATAGAAGTAACGCCGGCAAATTTCGGACGTATTGCCGCGCAGACCGCGAAGCAGGTTGTGGTGCAGCGTGTGCGTGAGGCAGAGCGAGATATCATCTACGAGGAATTCATGAGCAGGGAAGGGGACATCATAAGTGGGCTTGTCCAGCGTGTAGAGAACAGGAATGTTTTCATAGACCTGGGAAAGACAGAGGCTGTCCTTACTCCCGCGGAACAAATCGCGGGTGAGCAGTATAAGCACGGTGATTTCATAAAGGCCTATATCGTGGAAGTTCGTAAGACCAGCAAAGGGTCTCAGATACTGGTTTCCAGAACTCACCCCGGATTGCTGAAGCGTCTGTTTGAATCCAATGTGCCGGAAATCCAGGAGGGTGAGGTAGAGATAAAATCCGTGGCCAGAGAGCCTGGAATGCGCTCCAAGATTGCGGTTTATTCGAAGGATGAGGACGTGGACCCTGTAGGCGCGTGTGTAGGCCAGCGGGGACAGCGGGTGCAGGCTGTGGTTGACGAGCTGGGCGAGGAAAAGATCGATATCGTAAAGTGGAATGAGGATTCCGCAAAATTCATTGCCAACGCGCTCAGCCCTGCTAAGGTGGTCTCTGTGGCAGTCAACGAGGATGAGAAGGTTTCCCGCGTGGTTGTACCTGATTATCAGCTTTCCCTTGCCATAGGCAAGGAGGGCCAGAACGCGCGTCTCGCAGCTAAGCTCACAGGCTGGAAAATAGACATCAAGAGTGAATCTCAGGCAGCAGAGGAAAGTCTGGATGAGAACATGAATGTTGTGGAGGTAACCGGAGACGAATCCTTTACAGTGGAAGGTGAGCAGCGTGAAGCAGAAGAAAATTCCTGAACGTGTATGCCTTGGCTGTCAGAAATTATTTCCAAAAAGAGAACTGATTCGCGTGGTTCGGAGTCCTGAAGGGGAGTATTCGATTGATCATACCGGTAAGAAGTCCGGTAGGGGGGCCTATCTGTGCCATGACTTGGAATGCTTTGAATTGGCCAGGAAAGCACGTCGCTTTGAACGTTCCTTTCAAGGTCAGATAGATGATACTGTTTATGAGAGTCTTGCAAGGGAGTTAGCTCAGGAGAGGTCGGATGGATAAAGTAAAGGAGCAGCGTATCCGGAACCTTTTGGGAATGGCTCAAAGAGCGCGTAAGGTGGTTTCGGGAGCATTTGCAGTTGAACAGGCAATTAAGGATGGAACAGCAAAGCTGCTTCTTTTGGCCGGTGACGCGGAGGCAAAATCCGTAAATGCGTACAAGGAGCTGGCTGAAAAAAATTGTATTCCATGTGTTATGGTCCTGCGAAAGGACAGCATGGGAGAATGTATGGGAAAAGAGTATCGGGCAGTCGCTGCATTGCTGGACGATGGCTTCAGCAAGTCGCTGCGGAAGCTGCTAGGAGATATTGAGAAAAAGGATAAATGATATTGTCCTAGCTATCTATCATTTATCTTATTGAGTGGGGTGAAGCCATGTCGAAATATAGAGTATTTGAATTGGCAAAGGAATTTGGTGTGGACACCAAGGAAGTTATAGCCGTGTTAAAGAAGAACGATATCAAAGTGGCCAATAATTTCAGCGGTGTTGATGATGAAGGCTATAACGTCGTGAAAGCGGCAATAGGCAAGAAAGCAGGGGGAATGACCGAGGTTAAGAAGCCTGCAGCGAAGCCTGCTCCAAAGCCGACGGCAAAGCCGGTGGAAAAAACGGCTCCAAGGGTTGAAAAGGAATCTACGAATCAGAATAATAAGTCTGGCACGGACCAGAAAAATGGGGATGATGCCGGCACGATTTCCAGATATGCTACGGCAGATGGCCGTTCTCCCAAGGATAGGAACAGAGCTGCGGAGAATGCCCGCAATTCCAAGCCTAAGGAAAGGGAAAGAGAGAAAGAGAAGGAAAAAAATCAGGTACGGGAACAGGTACCTGCGAGCCGTAATGAGAACCGTAAAGAGGCTGTTCGTCGTGAAGAGGAGCCTCGTCCCAAGTCTCAGCCACAGACGCATTCTCAGTCCCATCCCCAGAACCAGTCGCAGGGCCAGCAGCAGGCTAAGTTTGCTGCTAAAAAGAATGAAAGCGGCAACCAGAGTCGTGATGGGCAGGAGTCCAGAGGTAATCGCGACCGACGTGGGCGCGAAAACGGCAATGGTGGCAAGGAAGGCAAAGAGGGTAAGGAGCGCAGGGATCGCAGAAACCGTGACGAAAAGCGGGATAATCGCAGGGATCATGGTGGTAATGAAGTTGCAAACAACCGTCGTGACCGTGGCAATCGCAAGAAGAACCGCACACCACAGCCACCACCGAAGGTGGAGATTGCCCGTCCGAAGCACATTAAGATTGGCGAGACTATTGCCGTAAAGGATCTTGCCAGCAAGATGAGTTATACGGCAGCAGAAATCATCAAAAAGCTGATGCAGATGGGTGTAATGGCAAGCATTAATCAGGATATTGATTATGATACAGCCGCACTGGTTGCATCAGAGTTCGGTGTAACAACTGAGGAACTGCCACCGGAGGTTGATCCCACGGAAATCCCTGAAATCGAAGAGGATCTTAAGG
>DOYB01000012.1 GCA_003518745.1 Selenomonas sp.
GAGGGGCTCCTTCGCCATATCAAAGCCCTTTTCCTGATCCTCCAGCATGAGTTTCTTCAGGAATCTGTCAATTGAATCGTCCGCGATATTTTCCATATTCCTGTAGTGTATATCAAGGCTCATCTTTTGGAAGACCAGCTTGTGCAGCTTCTCGTTCCACCCAAGGGGCAGAAAGTGTATGCGCAATTCTTCATTTTCTTCCAAAAGTTTATTTACAGCCTTATGAAGGTCATTGCGATCGATTTCTCCCCTTATCTTGTAGAGTATCTGTATACTATACTGTGGGCTGACCAAGGCCTGTCCGTCGAAGACAGACTCCTCCCAGGCTGTCAGTGTACGAACCTCCTGCACAGGCCGCGGACACCTGGGGCCCTGCTCTGACTCAGGCTGACTGCCATATGCCTGAATGACCTGCTCCCGCTCAAAAGCGGACAGGTCCCATACCTTCCTGCTTTCGTAAGGAGCGTTATCCTCTTCAAAACCGTCAAAGCTGCCGAAGCCGTCCTTTTCCCATCCGTATTTCATACAGATTCCTCCCAAGAAAAACAACCAAAATGAAGCACTGGTTTCAGCCCGGCAACCCACACAAAATCACCGGTACCCGAGGATATTATTTGAATTCCACAAACTCGTCTATACGGGCATTGCCCTTTATCATAGGTTCCACAAAACTGCGCCATACGTTGAGCACGATCACTCTTGGATGGTCACTGTCACTGAGAGCCTTCTGGAGCGCATTGGCAAATTCTTCCTGAGTGGAAACAGCCTCTGCCTTTATGCCGAAGCTGCCGGCATATGCCACATAGTCCATCTGGTAGTCGAACTCGCAGGCAATATAGCGTTCATTATACATGACCTTCTGAAGCTGGCGTATCATGCCAAGACTGGTATTGTTGACTATGATGGATATCATGGGCAGGTTCAGTCTGGCAATGGTATAGTATTCATTTCCTGTCATCTTGATGCCGCCATCGCCGGCAACATGTATGACACGCCTTGAATCCCCGTAAGCAATCTGGGCTCCCATGGCCGCGGGCAGTCCAAAACCCATGGTGCCAAGTCCTCCAGAGGTCAGCCACGTCCTCGGCTCCTCTACACGCAAATGCAGTGCCGCCCACATCTGATGCTGTCCCACATCGGTGGCAAAGGCAAAGGGCTTGCCTGATGTTGCCATCGCTATCTGATGCATGGCCCAGGGCACAGTGAGCCTGTTGACATGATAATCATAGTCATATTCCTCTTCCCAGCTGCCTATGGTCTTCCACCAGTCGGCTCTGTCATTGGAGGAGTCATGGCGCATCAAAAGCCCCAGAATCGTCTTCATGTCCCCTGCCAGCCCAAGGCTGTTAGCAACATTCTTGTCGATTTCCGCCGGGTCGATATCCACATGGATGAATTTGGTTCCCTTAGTATATTTACTGAGATTTCCGGTCTGCCGATCCCCGAAGCGGCTTCCGATGGCGATGACCAAGTCCGCCGCCGCAATGGCGTGGTTTGCCGCCTTCTTGCCGTGCATACCGGCAAATCCAAGATTCTGTGGATGGGATCTGGGCACAGCGCCTAACCCCATCAGTGTGTTCACCACCGGCAGGTGATATTTTTCCACAAAGGCTATAACTTCCTCAGAAGCCCCCGCGGAATTGACTCCGCCTCCTACTATGACCACAGGACGCTTTGCCTTGGCGATTTCATCGGCAGCCTCCGCGGCGCAGATCAAGAAGTCAGGATCGGGTTTTCCCGGTTTCCTCACTGTGGTTTCCTCCGGTGTATAATTCACCTCGGTAAAGAAAATATCCCTGGGAATGTCAATCAAAACCGGACCCGGGCGTCCCTTTTTGGCAATTTCAAAGGCATCCCTTACAGACTTCACCAGCTGTTTGGGATCCTTTACCTTGAAATTGTGCTTTGTGATGGGCATGGTCATGTCCAGAATGTCTATTTCCTGAAAAGCATCCCGCCCCAAAAGTGTAGTATCCACCTGTCCTGTAATCGCGACAACAGGAATGGAATCCATAAATGCCGTCGCCAGCCCTGTGACCAGATTCGTAGCGCCCGGGCCGGAGGTAGCTATGCACACGCCAACCTTGCCTGTGGCGCGGGCATAGCCATCCGCTGCATGGGCCGCGTTCTGTTCATGGGTCACGAGAACCTGACGAATTTCACTGTCATCATACAGCGCATCGTAAAGGGGCAGTATCATGCCGCCGGGGTAGCCGAAAATCGTATCAATCCCCTGTTCCTTAAGGCAGTTCACCACTGCCTGGGAGCCTTTCATATCCCTTCAACCTCCTGCTCTGGAACGCTAAAAAAACTTACACCCTGTCGCAGATAACCCGGGTGATTTCCTCAGTACCGGCCTTCTTGAAGCCCTCTTTCCAGATATCCGCCGTGCGGTACCCGTCCTGAAGAGCCTTGTCCACAGCGCCTTCGATGGCCTTCGCCGCAGCTTCCTCATGGAGCGAGTAGCGAAGAAGCATGGCCGCGGAAAGTATGGTTCCCATCGGATTGGCAATACCCTGCCCCGCAATGTCGGGGGCAGAACCATGTATGGGCTCATAGAGGCTGGTCATCTCACCGATGCTCGCGGAAGGCATAAGACCAATGGAACCGCCTATGACAGCCGCCTCATCGCTGAGGATGTCGCCAAAGAGATTTCCCGTGACTATGACGTCGAACTGGGTGGGAGCCACCGCAAGCTGCATGGCGCAATTGTCCACATAAAGGTGATTGAGCTCGACATCGCTATGGGCCTCACCAAGTTTGGTCACCGTACGGCGCCACAACCTTGAGGTTGCCAGCACATTGGCTTTGTCCACGGAGGTAACCTTCCCCCGGCGAACCTTCGCGGTCTCAAAGGCCAGCTTCGTAATGCGCTCCACTTCGGGAACTGAGTAGTTCTCCAGATCCCAGGCGCGCTCAGCTCCGTTGTGCTGCTCTGATTCGCAGCGGTCACCGAAGTAAATGCCTCCCACCAGTTCACGGACGATGACGAGATCCACGCCCTTTACAAGCTCCGGCTTCAGAGGTGAATACTCCACCAACGCGTCTGCCACCTTCACAGGACGGAGATTGGCATAGAGCCCCAGGCCCTTGCGAAGTCCAAGGATAGCCTTTTCGGGACGAAGGGCAGGCTCCACGTTGTCCCACTTGGGACCGCCCACAGCGCCAAAGAGAACGGCATCGGCCTTCTTGCAGGCCTCAAGGGTACTGTCCGGCAGAGGTGTGCCGAACTTATCGTATGCCGTACCGCCCGCGTCATGGAATTCATACTCCAGCTCCAGCTTGAACTTTTCCGCGGCTTTCTTCAGAACAGCAACAGCGGAATCCGTAATTTCCGCCCCAATGCCGTCACCGGGTATCACGACGATTTTCTTCATGCATATCATCCTTTTGCTACTTCCTATTTGCTCTTTATATAGTTAATCAACCCACCGGCCTTTGCGATTTCCTGCACGAAGCCCGGCAGTGGATGCGCGTGGAACACATCTCCGGTGGTTAGATTCTCAACCGTTCCCGTTGAAGTATCCACACGGAGTTTATCATCGGCCTTTATCTTCTCAACATCGTCTCCGATTTCCAGCAGGGGCAGTCCGATATTTATGCCGTTCCTGTAGAAAATACGCGCGAAGCTGGATGCAATAACCACAGGGACTCCCGAGGCCTTGATTGCCACCGGAGCATGCTCTCGGGAGGAGCCGCAGCCGAAGTTCTTGCCTCCAACCATGATATCCCCGTCCTTCACGTTCTTGGCAAAGGTCTCATCAATATCCACCATGCAATGACTGGCCAATTCCTTTGGGTCAAAGGTGTTGAGATAACGTGCCGGAATAATAACATCCGTATCTATATTGTCGCCGTAGCGCCAAACCTTTCCTTCTACCTGCATATCACTCTACCTCCTCGGGTGACGCAATGCGTCCAAGAATCGCGCTGGCCGCTGCTACATGTGGGCCCGCAAGATAAACCTCGCTGTCTACATGTCCCATGCGGCCCCTGAAATTGCGGTTCGTGGTTGAAACGCACCTCTCCCCCGCCGACAGGATTCCCATATAGCCGCCAAGACATGGGCCGCAGGTGGGTGTGCTTACCACACAGCCCGCGTCAATGAAGATATCCAAATACCCCCTGTGCATGGCCTCCTTGTAGATGGCCTGACTTCCGGGGATAACGATACAGCGCACATCGGGATGGATTTTGCGACCCTTCAGGATTTCCGCGGCAATCTCCAGATCCTCCAGACGGCCATTTGTGCAGGAACCGAGCACGACCTGATCTATCTTGATGGGCTCCTTTATGTCCGCGACAGCCTTGGTATTGCCGGGCAAATGTGGAAATGCCACCACGGGCTTCAGCTCAG
>DOYB01000178.1 GCA_003518745.1 Selenomonas sp.
TGACAAAAGTCACTACATAACAGTGTAATGTGCTTCAGGGTGAGGCATGCCGTCATTTTGCGGAATGAAGGATGGCGAGGGAATCGAAAGGAGTCGGATTCATGAGAAAAAAGATTGGCATTGGGGTATCTTTGAAATCGGCTGGCTGCATCAGCCCCAAAACAGCAATCTCACATTGAATCTGTGTGTTACCGCGGCCTGTGGAAACCAAAGGGGCATTGCGGGAAATCTGGGGCTGATGTGGAAATTTTAGAAGATAGCTGCCGGCGTCAGCGTTTCCTTTAAGTCAAACAAGAAAATATCAATGGCCACCGACTATGAGAGTTATAGCAAGAGCCATGAGGGTATAAGCAAGCTCAAATACAACCGCAGGGCTAAGGATGCAGTTGTGGAACTGGTCAATAAAATCAGGCCATTACGGGATAAGTGATGGAGTAAAGATACCCCCTGCTACATGTAAGTAATCGGACGTATCAGAAAGATATAAGGGGAAACTTAATAGGTATTCTTGTGGGTCCATTTGTGGGTCCACAGCATAAAAAAAGCCTGTTTTTTTTGAAAATATGGAAAAGCCACTTTGCCAAGGCTCTTTTTGCGTCAGGGGGGCACAATTGGGGGGCATTAAAGAAAAAAATCTATGGAAAGCATGAAATGGATAGAAAAATTCCGTCGATAACTTTCCATAGAATCTGTTGATGAAAGCAACTATATGGCTATAAGAAAAGGGAGTCTGCCAAAAACAGAACTCCCATTTTTCGTCTATGCTTCCAAATGATATTCTTCAATCTCACAATTGTGTTTCCGGTTCCGTTTGTCATAGGTGATGCCAACGAGCAAAATCTTCCCTTTGTATGACTCCAATGCCTGTGCATAGCCCTTTTCTTTGATTTGCCGAATGGCTACACTGACATCACGATCCCATTTTAATTCAATGACGATAGCTGGTTTTTCAGCATGTTGGGGACGGGGAAGGAACACCAGATCGGCATATCCCTTGCCGGTTGGGAACTCTCGTATGATATCGTAAAAGCGTTTTGCGCTATAGTAGGCAAGGGAAATCGCAAAGGACAAAGAATTTTCATCATTATACTGCAAATGTGACATAGCAGCATGAGCCTTTTCGATTCCAACTGCCACCATATCGGCATCTTGCTCCAGTGTCGCCTGGAGGAGCCTGTCAGATGCCCTTACCGCGTCTATGACTTCTTTCCAGCCAGTGCTGCCGACCAGCGCATTTACATACTCCTGCGTGATTTCCCTGTTCGGTATGAAGACCTCTTTCGTTCCAAAATCATAGCCGAGATATCCCAAGTGGACGAGGAGCGTCATGACGTCATCTGCTCGATTAAGAGTGGTCATGTCATTGGAAAAGGTTCCGGTGTCAATCTGAACTCTCTCGTTCGCCAACAGGGACAGAACGGACTCCCTCAGTCCATCGAAATTCATGTCGAGGTAGATTTTTAATGCCTCATAGGTTTCTGTCCGATTCCAATAGGTATCAAATACTTTTGTTGTCATGGCACCAACCACGGAGCGAGGATTGTAGACGGAAATGCCATTTTGAAAACGGTAGCCATCATACCAAGACCTGCATTCGGCGAAATCCATATCATATGAAACGCAAAGGTCTTTGACTTCATCCTCCGTAAAGCCAACATATTGTGCCAGCACACTGGGGTTTTCCATGGAGAACTCCCAGAACATATTAAGCGCGGAATGAGAGCCGTATTTCTTGATGGGCAGGATGCCTGTCATATAGGCCAGACCAATATAGGATTTGTCCTTCATCCAGGACCGAAGGAAGTCAAGATACCTCTTCTGGTCATCCGTCCTCTCCTTGTACTCACGGAATACGCAATCCCATTCGTCAATCACGAGAATAAAGCGTCGTTTGGTATTTTGATATATGTCAGACATAGTGCGGATAAGATTCGTTGTATCAAAATAGCGAAAATCAGGATATTCCTCCAGCAAGTCCCATAGGATGGACTTTTGGAGAAGATGCAGCATATTCTTCATTGTTTCCGCACTGCTCAAAAAATCCTGCATATTCAACTGGATTACATCATATTTCCCTCGATGCTGCAGGAAGGATGGATGCTTGGATATGGAAAGGTTGCCAAACAGACTGTCACCATTTGCGGTACGGTCATAATAGGCTGCAATCATGTTGGCGGTCATGGACTTTCCAAATCGGCGAGGTCGGCTGATGCACACGAATCGCTTCTCTGTTCCCAAGATGGAATTGAGATATGCCAGCATACCCGTCTTGTCCACATAGATATCGGACTGTACTGCCATCCCAAAGGAGTCACCACCGGGATTTAAATAGATGCCCATTTTTTCACTCCCTTGCTTCCAACTTCAGTTCTATCTCCATTATATCGGATGCCTAGCCAAAAGGCAAAACGAAAAGTGGCATAAAGTCGCTATTTCTAAGGCTTGTGCCTTATTGTCCATTCCGACAATAAGCAGGTAATGATAGCTTTTGATGTGCTGAATGATGTCATTGAGTCATGGCCGCCATCAGGTCATGGTTCTTCACATCCTCATGCCCATGACCGTGTAGAATCTTGATTTTTGAGGTAACCTTCCGTGCGGGATTCGTTAGGTCTGGAGCCACTGGAACAGTATTAAGCCATGGAGGTGCTTTTTCAAGATGATTGAGGGGGTTCTTCCGATAACTCGCAGACGATATGTATGACAGTCAGGATGAAATCCTCCCGGCTAAGGTCGTTGCGTTTTTCATCAAGGCGTTTAAGTGTCTCTAGCTTGTCGGATGGTAGTAGCTGACAGTTAGGAAAATATTTCCTAAAATTTATTATTTTTCTATTGACCGGTAGACGCTACCGCTTGCTATACTTTAGAAACGAAATGAGTTTATGAAGAATGGATCAAAAAATCTCTTGCTGATGTTAAATAAAGGAAAAAGAGAACGCATAAGAGACATTTGCCTAGATGATTCGGTTACCATGAAGTGACAAAGGAGGAAAAGTATGAAAAGCAAAAAGATACTGGCCATGACTTTGGCAATGGGGGTGGTTGCCGGCAGCACAGGGGCTATGAGTCTCCCCATTACACTGTTATGGAAAAAACAGGTCAGGGCGTACTGGTTACGCATTCGGCAGGTGGCGGCCCTGGCTGGCTTACGGCAGCGCATAGCGATAAGATAAAAGGGGTGATTGCACTGGAACCGGGAACTTTCCCGTTTCCCAAAGGGGAGCTACCTGCGGTAGAGAATGAATTCTTGTTCCATTATGATGAAAAGCCGTTTACATCACGTAACTTCAATAATCGTCGTTTTCTTGTCAATAGTTTGTATTTGATAAGAAAACGACGCTTTTATATGCCTGTTTTACGATTGTGCAACCCTTTATACTGTCTCCTTATCATCGGTAACAGGAGGAACAAGGTTACTGTAATATTCAATTTTACCGCTTTGTACATCGTTATAGAATTGCTGCTTCCAGTCGATGTAGGAAATGGCTTCCTGTACGGAGGCCAGTTTTTCTTTGAGTTCTTCCTGTTTGCGGGCCAGCATGATTTTTCGTTCGGGTATGGAGTCTTTACCTGCCATACACATCTTCAGGTACTCTTTCATCTCCATGATGGTCATATCACAGTTCTTGAGGCAGACAAGGCTTTTTATCCAGGCAAGGTCGTGATCGTCAAAGACTCGGCGGTTGTTTTTATCCCGCTTGACATAGGGGATGAGTCCTTGATTGCAGTAGAATTTCAACGTTTCATACGCCAGCCCTGTTTCCTCGCAGACATGCTTCATCGTATACATGAGTATGCCCCCTTTCCTTTATTTACTGGTCAATTTTATAAAATGTAAAAAATGCTTGACCGGTAGTAACTACCGAATGATATGCTTTGAGTGTAGCATAAAAAGCAAGGACATACAAGTCATTTATACGGAGGTAAAGTCATGAAATATCGTACATTGGGCAAGGATATGCAGGTTTCGGCAGTAGGGCTTGGCTGTATGGGGATAGCCTTTCATTCAAGTCAAACGTGAAATATTGAGTTCAAGCGAGTCAGCGATGACTCGCTTTTTTGCAGGATTTATCTCCGTACTTATGCATAAAGGAAAGGGGTTTCAGTTTTTACGGCGAATTAGGACATGGAAGAATGTCAATATAGTGGGGGATGGAAATGGAACATAGGGAAAGTGAACTGCTGGATGGGTTGAATCCGGCACAGTTGGAGGCAGTCACCCAAACGGAGGGATTTGTTCGTGTCATTGCCGGAGCCGGTTCCGGGAAGACTAGGGCACTTACGCATCGCTTTACATATTTGGTGAATGAGATTGGTATTCTGCCTGGGAATATACTTTGCGTAACCTTTACGAACAAATCAGCTAATGAGATGCGGCGCCGCATCCATTTCCTGACGGGAGATAACGACACGGGCTACATCAACACTTTCCATGGGTTTTGTGTCTCGGTTCTCCAGGAGGATAGCCATGCGGTGCAGTATCCAAAGAGTTTTCTGGTGCTGGACAACAGTGACATCGATGCCATGCTGAAAATCATCTATGAGGAACGGAATCTTTCTTTGCGGGATATGACTTTCAGTAAAGCCAGAGACATGATTGAGATGAGAAAGATTTATCAAGAGCCGAACTACTATCTCGATATGATTTCCATGAATCTGGAGAAAATCCAGCAAAAGTATTTGCAGGCAATTGAACCTGCGGATATAATTTTCTATGGGTATCTCTACCAGGAGAAGAAATGCTTCGGTCTGGACTATAACGACCTCATCAAGTTCGCTCTATATATCTTCGAGGAACGGGAAGAACTACGGCTCAAATGGCAGAAGCGGCTGGAATATATCATGATCGACGAGTTTCAGGACATTGATGAGCTCCAGTATCGTCTCATGAAGGTACTCTGTGGGTATCACAAGAACCTTTTCGTGGTGGGAGATCCGGATCAGACTATCTACACATGGCGAGGTGCAAATATCCGTTACTTGCAGCAGTTTGATCAGGAATTCTCTCCTACTAAAACTATTCTAATGATGGAGAACTATCGCTCCACCCCCCAAATCATTTCGGTTGCAAATTCCTTGATTCGCAGGAATCGTAATCGCATCGAGAAGGACCTTGTCCCAACGCTTCCATCCGGGATGAAGGTGCTGTGTTCCAGCAATGATTCTCCGGAGCAGGAGGCGCAGTGGATTGTAAAGGAAATAGAAAAACTTCATGAGTCAGGTGTTCCATATCATGATATTGCCGTGCTCTACCGCGCCCATTACATCACGCGGACGGTGGAAGAGGTATTCCTGAAGGCAGAACTGCCATACGTCCTATACAGCGGCGTTCATTTCTTTGACCGCAAGGAAATCAAGGATGCCCTATCATATCTGCGAATGATTGCCTATCGGGATGACCTTTCTTTTGCGAGAATCGCAAATGTGCCAAAGCGGAATTTGGGGGAACGGAGGATGGCGTATTTGCGGGAATTTGCTGAACAAAACCATTGCACTCTCTACGAATCATTGCGTCAAAATATTGAGCATGAGCTGTTTCGTAGAACTAAGGCAGCTTCCTTTGTGTCTCTTATCGAAGAATTTTCCGCAACCTACGATGGACAGGCCATATCCGAAGTCCTGTCCCATTTGCTGGATGCCAGCGGCTATGAGGAAATGCTGCGTACGGAGGGCAGCCAGGAGCGACTGGATAATCTGGCAGAGCTAAAGCAATCGGTTTATGAGTACGAAACTTCATGTGGGGAGGAGGCCATGCTGGAGCATTACCTGAATCACGTGGCCCTGTTCACTAACAGCGACACAGCAGACCATAAGGACCGGCTGAAGCTCATGACAGTCCATACGGCCAAAGGATTGGAGTTTCCCTATGTATTTCTCTGCGGCTTGAATGAGGGCATTTTTCCTTCCCGTAAGACACGGACGGAGCAGGCCATGGAGGAGGAACGGCGATTGGCCTTCGTTGCCATGACACGAGCGCAGAAACGGCTATTTCTTTCCTCTGCCTCGGGGCTGAACTTCGACTATTCTTTCCGGTATCCGTCCCGTTTCCTTTTGGAGATCGATGAAGCCCTTCTGGAATATGCTAATCCAATACCGGATCGCATGAGACAAGATGCCTGGAGTTACATCAAGGCAAGTGAAAACATGCTGCGTCAAAATGCTGTGGCTAAACATACTGAGTTCGCCGCAGGTGAAACGGTCAGTCACCGTATCTTTGGGAGTGGAGTAATCTTGTCCGTGGATGAGGACAAAGGGGCATATCTTATTCAATTTGAAGGAATGGATACACCACGGGAAATATCCTTTAAGGCAAAACTTTACAGATAGATGGAGGTCTAGTTGATTTATCAAATCATAGAGCGCCGAAAGTTATTCAGTCCAACACAATCACCGAGTTTTCACTACAGTTTAAAGAGGAGAGAAGCATAGGCAGAGAATCAATTTTTGACGGAACAAGTACAATTGCGTCATATCCTGCTGGGAATTATCTTCTTGAGGCTAAGCGAAAGGGAGATACTGCTCACTTTTATCTGATGTGCGACCGTAATGGTGCTGTTAATCCACTGATATTCAAGAAAGAATTACCTATGGAAGCGCTGGATGGACTTCAAGCCATAATAAAAAAGTACAATCTTGCTGCCATCAACGGTAGCAGCCTGCGGAACAGTGCCTTGGGAACTATGCTTAAATTGGTGGTATGCTACGACAGCGAAGAACAATTATCTGTTTATGCTGAAGGTGGAGTTTCCACTTTGCCTAATGGCTGGTGCGGAACAGAAGTGTTCCTGGATTTTTTCGTGGACAAGTTGCAAGCAGGAAACTTTCTCGTTTCACCGCTTTACTCATGCATATACGCCTACAGCAACAGCAATGAGGATCTTGTATATACATTGGAACTGAAGTCGGAGTCAACGCCCGACAGTAAACAGGCTGTTTTACTGAAAGTTTTACCCAATTCTGCTACAGGGGAACAAGTGACAAAGGAGATTTCTGTCCCCAAGGAAAAACTGGAAGAAATTGAACACATTGTTGCCGGATATCAAATGCATGAATGGAAAAATCTGCCCAGTAGGGAAGACGGTGAATTTGCAGAGGTCATTTCAATAGTGCTCAATTATAGAGATGGAAATAATATATGTCTGGATAGCGTACAAAAACTGCCGCCAGAGTACAAGGAAGCATTCGAGGCTGTGCGGAAAGCATTGGTGGAGGCGGAAGACCTGTGATGGAAAATGTTACTCTTTTTAAGCTGATAGGCTAAATAGGATGAGTAGCCATGCAACCGCTCTCGTATCAGCAATCAGCTTAAAATCGTAGTCTTAATTTTGACACTCCCGCAAAACCAGTACTTTTTCCACCTTTCTGGCGGAGCCTGTGACAGTAACATAGGCTCCGCCATTTTTCTTTTCATACGGCTTGGAGTAGGTGATAGTGACTTCCGGCTGTTCCTTGATATGTTTTCGTAGCCATTGCAGCTTCTCGTCTATGACATTCATTTCATCTTCAGACAGTTCCAGCTGTTCCTCCGTAAATCGAGATGTTTCATGGATCGCCTCGTCATGGCCGGGTACGGCGGCAAATGGGGAGAATAGTGCTACGTTGGCATCTGGGGAATTTGATTGGGGAGGTCGATGATATCGGCGTAGGGTTTCGGTTCATTGCTACGCACCGGACAAAAGCAATCTACGTAAAGCTGTGCAGTGATATGTCATATGTTTAGCAAGAACTGCGTCCCAGCACAGGATGCTTGGTTTTCCTTAAAGCCCGTATCCTTATCAGTCGCAATGCTTCCTGCAAGTCTATATCCGAACGCTGTCCATTGGTTTCATAGACACACATGGGGCTGTCTAACCCGATTTCACTGGCTGGCATATAGACATACTCCTCAGATTCGTTGTCTCCGAAAATAAGGCCGGTCTTTAGCTCAGATATGGTTATCATCAGCTACACTCCTTTCACATCGTAGGTTTTGAGAGCAGGAGTTGCGGCCAGGTATATGGTCTTGGCAGTGCGGCTCTCATCAGCTACGACAAGATTAGTGGTGAGCGGGTCGAGTCCCCGCTCCACGCACTCCACGGAGGCGTAGAAGGATTTTAGGTCTATGGCGATGTAGGATTTTATGGAGGTGGCTCCTTTCTGTTGTTTATATTCCCTGCAGACGGATGGTTTTCCTGCCGGGGGACTCTGGGCTTTTTAGCAGGATTTACGGGGCTAGGGGTAGAATAAGATACTAAAAAGTATCATCCGCAAGCATCTGTTGGAAAATGGCAGTATATACGCAGTTATAGGTCTGCCCGCGGGGATATTCTTCAATACCGGCATTCCTACTTGTGTCGTTATCCTCAAGAAGAACAATACCGACCGCAGCATACTGTTCATAGATGCCAGCAAGGAATTCCGCAAGGAAAAGGCCCGTAACTGCATGGATGCCGAGCATATTGATAAAATCGTCAATACCTATATGGAACGCAAAGATGTAGATAAGTTCGCTCATCTTGCTTCCTTCGAGGAAATCAAGAAGAATGACTTCAATCTCAATATCCCAAGGTATGTAGACACCAGTGAGCCGGAGGAAGTGGATCTGAGCGCCGTAAGCGCACAGATTGCTGAACTCGATATGGAAATCAAGAAGGGGATGGACGAGCTTCTTCCGCTTGCACAGGATATGGGAGTCACCGTGGATGAGGAGGCTTCAAGGAAAATGCTGGCAGATGTCGTTAAAATGTTGCAGGGGGTGTGAGCTATGGAAATTTCAGTGATAAGAGATGCCATTCTGAAAGTGGTGCAGCGCTATCCTGTCACTCGTGTGACACTTTTTGGCTCGCAAGCTTCCGAAACGGCCAGAGACGACAGCGATGTGGATTTAGTTGTTGAATTCTTTCAACCTGTGTCCTTGCTGACGCTATCAAGTATGAAATGCGATTTGGAGGATTTGCTTAAACGAAAGGTGGATTTAATTCATGGGCCGATTCGGGATTCGGATATGATTGAGATTGTTCGGGAGGTTGTCCTGTATCAAGGAAGCACTGAACAACAGGGCAGTGCTGGGCTTTCATAATTTTACGAAAGAATGGTGTACTCAAAAACGGAAGGATATGGAAGATACCAAGAGAGGGAGTGGATGCGTACATCCGCAATCATTATGCGTTAAAATTATTTACATCTGCCATACAATGTGCTACCATTACAGATAAAGGAGGTGCGCTATGGCTCAGACTACTATCAGCATTCGTATGGATGACCAGCTAAAACATCAATTTGAGGAGTTTTGCGGTGCAATAGGCATGAGCATGACCACAGCGTTTAATGTCTTTGCCAAGACAGCTGTACGTGAACAGAAAATCCCCTTTGAGATTTCCGCTAAACCTGTCTCTACAGCCATCGCGTCTGGCAACCAAGTAGCTGATGATGAACTTGCCATGAATCTGGCTGCAAGGCTAATATCAGAAAATCGACCTGCCCTTGAGGTACTGGCCAAATGATTCTTTTATCGAAGCAGCAGCTTATTGCTATTCACGACCAAATTGTATTGGCCACGGGAGGAACAACAGGTATACGTGATGAGGGTTTGCTGGATGCAGCTATCGCAGCT
>DOYB01000031.1 GCA_003518745.1 Selenomonas sp.
AGAGGAGCATGATTTCTCCATACTGCTTTCCAATCTTCTGGAGAATGCCATACACGCAAGTGAACATGAGCCTGAGGATAGCCGTGCTATTTCCATTAGGGTGAGACACAGGGGCATCGCGTGTGTTATGGAGATTGCGAATCGATCCGGGGCTCGCATCAGCTTTGACGAGGATGGGTTGCCTGTTACACGGCGAAGGGGACACGGTCTTGGCATGGCATCCCTTTCGGCTTTTATGGAAAAATACGGCGCATATGCGGACTTCACTCAGGAAGATGGGTGGCTGCGCTTTACCATGTATTGGGAGGTTTGATTCGCGTTGATACATATTGCCATTGTGGATGACGAAATGATTGATCTGGTTACGGCTGAGAATTTCCTGCGCCAGTTTATGAAGGAGTTCTATCCTCAGGAGGCATCTGAGATTCGCATTGATACCTATTCCAGGGGAGAGGATATTATTTCGGCCTTTGAACCCGGCATGTACGACCTTCTGGTTTTGGATATATACATGGAAGCAATAAGCGGTATGCAGGTAGCCGAGGTAATCCGCGGAAAGGATCAGGATGTCAGCATCATCTTCCTGACAGGAAGTGAGGAATACCTGCTTGAGGGATATCGGGTTTTTGCCGATGGGTACATCATAAAACCAATCGGACAGCATCAGGAAGAATTCCAGCAAACCTTCCAGCATATTTTCCCAAAGCTGATAGAGCGTTATAAGGAGCTGACAGTGCAGATGGGCACAATTTCCTTCTCTGTTCCTTACCGCAATATCCGCTATGTGGACATCGATCAGCATCAGGTACGCATACATCTCGTCAATCAGGACATTTATGTCACGACGACCTATGAGGAATGCTGCGAAACCCTTCTTGAGGATACACGTTTCCTGGAGTGTTACCATCGCGTCATCGTGAATATGGATGCTATCGCATCCATGGGCAAGGAAGAGTTCCTTCTCGCAGGCGGGGAAAGAATCCCCATCAGCAAGCGAAAGCAAAAGGAGGCAAAGGCGAGGTATATGCACTATTTGGTGCATCGTTGATGAAAACTCTATATGGACACTGATTGATTGGCGGCTTTCTTTTAGGGGCTGATGGAAATCCTAGGATTTCCATCAGCCCCTAAAGTTTTATACTCTGAATCAATTCGTGACACTATTACACTGTTATGCAGGAAAAAAGCTTACTTCGTCGAATCACCTCCTTGTAATACAGCTTGCGAGCGGTTCTTGCCGCGTTGGAGAGGCATAGGACCTTTTTCGGTGAATTGGGGGGAATCCTCTTATGAATCTTGCTTTATCCAAGTCCAGTGCACTGGTAACCCGAAAATTTCGTGAATTTTTCTGGCCCACGGTATTGGCTACCATGGCAATGCAGTTTGGCGCCATCCTGGACAGTATCATCGTGGGGAATTTGATTGGAGCCGATGCCATGGCCGGGGTAGGTGTCTGCATGCCTCTTAACCAAATCTTGGCCGCCGTTTCCTTCCTGCTCACCGTTGGCGCCGGCAGCATGATTGCCGTGGCGGCCGGGGCAAGACAGCAGGATGAGGCGAATCGGATTTTCAGTGCCGTGCTGATACTGAACGGGCTTGCCGCATTGATTTTCCTTTTAGTCCTCGTTCCAAACATCTCTGAAACTGCGGCTTTTCTGGCGGGGCAGGGCAATATTGCCGAATTGGCCTATCAATATCTGTTCATTGTGATATGGCGTATTCCGTTTTCCATGTTTGGGGTCGCGGGCAGCATCCTAATCCGTTCAGACGGTATGGCCAAACTTGCAAGCCAAAGCGTCCTGCTGTCCCAAATCGTTAATGTGGGATTGGATCTCTTGCTCATAGGCGCAGGAGGCATGGGAATGGCAGGAGCTGCTATTGCTACAGTGACCGGGGATGCGGCCGGAATGGCATGGCTTTCCCTGCGATATTTTCAAAGTAAAGACCGAAGCCTTTCATTCGTGGGTCTTCAAAGTGGGCTAAAGAACTTCTTAGAGCTGACCTGCCGACTCCTGTCAGTGGGCTTTCCTGTCGCGGTAGGTATGGGATTGATTTCCATAAAGATATGGTGCATTTACCGTATTCTGGGCATGACGGGAGGCTCGGATGCCATGACCATGTGCCCTTATCCGATCACTACCCAGACACCCGCGTTCATTACATTGCCGAAGACTGTGGCGCAAAACTTCTTGTAGATGACGAATATATCCATTCAACGAAGGAAATGGAACCAATAGCCTCCATTGCGGAAATCTTGCCCGACGATAGGGCCTTAATTGCCTATACATCTGGTTCTACAGGCAAGCCCAAGGGGGTTGTACATACTCATGATGGGATGGCTCAGGCAATATGGCGCTACAGCCAGATTGTTGAGTTTTTACCTAATGATGTCTATGGCATTAATGGGGCCTTTAATTTCATTCTGCATGTCTATGATATATTTTCATGTTTGACACATGGGATACCGGCGGTGATTGTTCCCGAAGAGCTAAGGGGAGATCCCGGTGAATTGGCATCCTTCATTGATGAAAACAATATCAGTATTACAGTGATTGCTCCCAAGGTTTTGAAATATTTCAAGAAGCAGGGTGAGAGCCTGCGTCTTGTTATGACAGTGGGGGAACGCTTGGTCAATGCTTGTGGCGATGGTTTTCGCTTGCTGGAAATGTACGGCACCACTGAAACTTTGGGATTGGCGACATATTTTTGGGTGGACAAGGCCTATGAAAACACACCCATCGGCAACCCCGCCCCCGGCATGGCAGTTTATCTTATGGAGGAAGAAGGTCAGGAAATCGAGAATGGGGCACGGGAAATCTGCGTGGCGGGGCCTGTAGGACGAGGCTATCTCAATGCGGAAGAGCAGAGCGCCCGAACTTTTGTGCCGAACCCATACCGGGATAGGGACGGTTTTGATACAATCATTCATACCGGCGATTTGGGACGGCTTTTGCCGGATGGCATAAATATCGAATATGTCAATCGCAAGGACTGGATGGTGAAAATCAATGGTCAGCGAGTAGAGACTGGGGAAATCGAAGCGGAAATCCGGAGCATCGAGGGCATAGCCGATGCCGCGGCGAAGGACTTCACGGACAGTACAGGCGAAATCTTCCTTGCTGCTTATTACACATCTCCATCAAAAATCAATATCGATGAAGTGCGAGATGTTCTTGCTCGAGTATTGCCATCCTACATGATTCCCGCATATTTCACACAGCTTGACGAGATGCCCCTAACAGCAAATGGTAAGCTTGACCGCCAGGCACTTGAAAAACCGAAAATCGTCCATTCTGTCAGAAATTTCGATCCGCCACAGAATGAAGAACAGGCGAAAATCCGGAGGGCTGTGGAGGAAATCGTAGAGCATAAGAGCTTCGGTATAAACGATGATTTCTTTCAGATCGGACTGTCCTCCATCGGTGTTATTCGCTTGACGACAAAACTGGCAGAGATTTTCTCAGTGCCTGTTGCTGTAAGCGACATCAGGAAATATCCTACAGTCAGGGAACTGACAGGACAAATCTCATCAAAGGAGCCTCAGGCTCACTATGACCTTTTGCGGGATTATCCCCTGAGCCAGACACAAAAGGGTATATTGGTGGAGAGCCTGGCTCATCCGGAAACAACCATCTATCATCTTCCTTCGTTGTTCCATCTGTCACCGAAGGTGGATATACCACGCCTTAAAAGCGCTGTTGAGGCAGCTATTTCTGCCCACCCATATTTGAAGGCAAGGCTCTTTGTCACCGATGATGGAACCTATCGTGTCAGGAGGGACGATGAGGCTCCTGTGACAGTGGAAATCAATAATGTGGATAAACTACCTGATAAGTTGGTTACACCCTTCGATTTTACCGGCGGTTTC
>DOYB01000042.1 GCA_003518745.1 Selenomonas sp.
GTATACAACAAATCGAAAATATGTCCATTTAATTATTTTATGATGTACTAGGCTATATGATTATGCTGATTTTTCTTGTGCTAACTCTTTTACTTGAGCTAATGTCAATCCAACACATTCCGCTATCTCTTCATGCGTAAGTTTTCCATTTGCGAGCATACGAAGTGCTGTTTCCTTTGCATGCTTTAGCACAGCCTCATTTCTCATATCTTCCATAGCCTTGCACATGATCGACACCCCCTCCTCAGTCTGCTTGAAATATCTCACTCTATCAGCCAAAATCTTATAGTGCATATCATCAGGATTCGTGCAGTAGAAATCATGCATCAAGAGCCCCAAAGGCGTTTCATCCTGTATCTGACCATTGACATAGATGATATGCAATTTGTCATCAAACGCCATAGGCCCATCCGGTGTAATACAATACCGCTCAAAAATATAAATCGGCAATCCCTTATGGAAAACATCCTTCTCCGTGATGAACACCACGAAGTTTTCCGGCAAATCCTCACAGTCCTCGCCAGACAGGATGGAGTTTGCATCCAATATGCTACCGTTGTATCTGGCCCGCTTCGCACCGGCCCCTCGACTATCCCGCTGTATCTCTACGTTAGCCTTGCCTCCGGCCTCATCCTCCGCCAGTATATCAAGCCGGATGCTCCTACCCTGCAGGTTCTTGATCGTGGCCTGTGTCGTAACACGATGCACTGTCAGCTTGACCGGCAGGATGATGTCAAGCATCAGTTTCGTTGCATCCACGTTATTCTCGAAGCATTTCGTGAGGAAATCATCATCCATCAAGCGGAAGTTCCTGATGCGCTCCAAGTCTTCCTGACGCTGCCTGTCTCGCTCGTCTATTTCAGACATACTCCATCTAGCCTCCTCTTGGCTCTATCATACCCAAAAACGCTATATTTTTCAAGGGGAATGTGGCCGCATTGACAGCCAGTGAATGCGGCCACTCTCCCTGTCACATAGCCATGGAAGCAGACTTCCCATTCTCCTTGGGACGGGATTGGTGCTATGTCAAGATTTAAAGCAAATTAAAATGAGAATTTTTCTGTGAAAAACAAACATTTGTTCCCTAAGCTGCATTTATTCCATTATCTAACATCTTCTGATATAGCTTCTCAAATTGAGCCGGTGACATATAGTCGCAGTGGCTGTGTATGCGTATGGTGTTATAGAACGATTCGATATACTCAAATACGAGACGGCGCGCATGCTCGTAATCCTTGATTTTAAACCGGTTAAGCCATTCACGCTTAATGAGCGAGTGGAACGGCTTTAGTATGGATATGGAGCTGTGGCAAATGTTTTACCGAAGCTTCAAAAAATCCCTTGAATAGAGAGGCTAGCCGGTGATATCCTATAAGACGTAGTACATCTGAATATTGAGCGGAATGGGCGGCGTTATGATATTTGTTTCGGATAAGTGAAAGGACGTGCAGTGATGTATAGATTGATTTGCTGCGATTTGGATGAGACACTGCTGACATCTACGGATAAGTCTGTATCTCCAAGAAATCGCGAGGCTGTTCAAAGGGCAAGGGCGAAGGGTGTTAAGTTCGTACCGTCCACCGGGCGGGGATTTAGTTCCATCGGGAAAACTCTTAGGGAACTGTCTTTGGACGGAGCTGCTGATGAATATGTGATTTCCCTCAATGGTGGCGCGATTACGGAGATTGGCGGGGAAAAGCTGCTTTACTTTGAGGCCCTGCCCCGCAAACTGGCGGAGGAGCTTTTTGCCAGGGGCGTGGGATATGGGATCGGCATGCAGGTGCATACCAAGGACGAGACACTGTTCTATAACTTGACGGAGAAGGAAAGGGCCTTCCATTCGGGACGTTTGGAGATGAAGGAATTCTTCACTCCCAACCTGGATTTCCTGAAGGGGCAGGACATCGCGAAGATTGTATTTGCTGACCCCGATATTCCCCATTTGCAGGAAATAGAGAAGGAGCTTCGCCCTATCCTTGGGGATGTGAACGTCACCTATTCCAGCAACCGATTCCTGGAGTTCAATCATAAGGGAGTGTCCAAGGGGCAGGGGCTTTTGAGGCTGGCGGAGCATTTGGGCATACCCTGTGATGAGACCATAGCCATAGGTGATAATTACAACGACGTATCCATGATACAGACAGCAGGCTTGGGGGTCTGTGTGCAGAATGCCTCGGATGAGATAAAGGTTCTCAGCGATTACGTTACGAAAGCCACACATGACGAGGATGCTATCGCCGAGGTCATTGAGAAATTCGTCCTGTGAAGTCAAATCAATGGCCGATTATGCGCTAAATTCATAATTTGATGCGGATTTGTTGGTCCGATAAAGAAAAATCCATCGGTTTCTAACTCTCTGTGGGAGTATACAAAACCGATGGATTTTTTGTTTTCTCTACGTGAGCTTATTCTATTTGCGGGTTTTCACGAACCACGACCACCTGGTTCCTGCCGCCTTCTTTGGCACGGTAAAGGGCCTCGTCGGCACGGATGAATAGCTGCTTTTCGTCCTCAGCTCCGTCGGTGGCGGTGACGCCAAGACTCAGGGTTCTGTGTCCTGCCTGATGGAATTCATGGGACTCTACAGTCGTCCTTATTTTTTCGGCGAGCTGCATTGCCTCAGCCAGACCGGTATTGGGCAGAAGTACCAGGAACTCCTCTCCGCCCCAACGTCCCGCAGCATGGCCTCTGCCTTCATCCAGACAGGAGCGGATGAGGTCGGCAGTGTCCTTCAGAACGATATCGCCCACGGCATGACCATAGGTATCGTTGACCTTTTTGAAAAAATCAATATCAAGCATGAGGATGGATAATACGCTTCGCTCATCCCGGGCATCCTCCAGCGCCTGATGAATGCGCTGCTCGATTTCCCGGCGATTGAAGAGCTGAGTCAGCCCATCTGTCATGGCCATATAGGAAAGCTTGGCATTTGCCAGATTCAAATCACGATTCAGTTCCACAAGCTGCCGGTTGGCTTCCTCCAGCTCCATGGTGGTCATCTGGATGAAGGTTCCCATGCGCTTCATGATAGAGGAATCCGTGAAGAACTTTAGCTCCTCCATGCGCTTTCTGGCAGGAGGCATTTCCACCTCCGGCCCTTCCCTCATGCCCACCGCTACCAATGAGCACTGGTGGTTGACAATCAATCCGTCCTCCGTGCTTTTGAGCTCTCCTTCACAGAAGAATCCGCAGGTGGGAGCCAGTCTCTGGAAGGGGAACAGCTCCTGGTCAATGCCCATCTGCCAGAACATCTTTCGAGCCGCGCAGTCAAAGAGGAAAATCGCCTGTGGGGCAAACTGCCGCAGGCTTTCCTGCTTTTCGGAGACCTCGTTGTAGATTTCGCTCAGATTCCCATAGGAGAGCCGCAGCGTGCTTCCTTCAGGAATATCCGCAGACAAGCGCAGAGCGCCATCATCGTCGCAGCCGTGGGGCACCCGCAAAACCTCAACACCCCTGTCCTTGGTGATGATGGGAAATCCAAGTGTGAGCGTCAGGAAATTCTCCATCTTGGGGATCTTGAGATAGTGCTTGTAGACATCGTAGGCAGGTTTGTCGTTTATTTCCTGTACTGATCTATCATGCGCCTTGGTGGCTTTCATTTCCAATCCCATGGGCTTCCATCCGAACACCTGCTCCAAATGGATATGGAAATCTTCACCAAGGTATAAAACGGCGATGACACCGGAGAGGATTATTTCCCGCCCCGCGAGTATGAAGGCCGTGCTGTTCTCCTTGGTGACTCCCATGACCACCGAGCCAAAAACAGGCAGTGTCTTGTTTTCATAACGGATGTGCTCCAGCAGGGTCTGGAAGTTAAAATTCAGCACACTGGCATACATCTCCAATGCCTTTGCGTCAGGGTGGGAATCTATATCCGCAGAAAGTAAATCGGCACAGGAGGCCTCGGCCCCTTGTTCTGTATGATAAGTCAGAAGCTCGATTGTCGTGCTTTCAAAGACCGAGACTACGATTAGGTAATTTGTGGGGGCCAGATTGCCCTCATAGACCTCACCGCTGGATACTGTGCCCATAACCTTGATATTTGGCAGCTCATCCAAAAGTACGTTTCCTACCGTACGGGCATGCTCCGAATCCCAGTCCCCTAGAAAAACATGGGCCAGGACATCGGAATGCTTCTCTGTTTCCAGATATTCACGGACAGGCTTTAATTTTTCTTTTATTTCCGTCAGGTCATTCACCATCAGGAGAAATTGCCGCACAGAATCACCTCCCATAAAAGGAATCTCTCACCATTATAACTCTAATCGGAATATTTCGCCACAGGAAAATTCTCATTATTTTTGGTATAATGACCATACTGATGAAATCAATTGGATAATACGAAGGAGATTGTTTATGGCCGGTAAGACTATTCAAAACAATTCCACGGAGGGCTTGGCGAATTTCCTTTCATATGCCAGAAAGCTTGCCAATATCTCACGGTGGAATGTGGAATTCCTGTACAAGAAGGCCTCCGTTGCGGAGCATTCCTTTTTCGTTGCCCAGATTGCCCAGCTGATAGGCATTATCGAGGAGAAGAATGGAGCAGTCATAGACTGGAAGCGCCTATACAGGAAGGCTATCAATCATGATATAAAGGAGAGTGTAACAGGGGATATTCCTCATCACACTAAGCATCGCAAGGAAGAGGTCAACAAGGCCCTTGCCATGATTGAGACAGAGCTTGTGAGGGAATATATCCTGTCGGAGATACCGGACGAGGATTATAGGAAACGTATAGAGGAGATTATCAACGAGGATAAGGATGACACTCTGGAGGGGAAGATTCTCACCGCGGCCGATATGATTGATGCCATGCTGGAGTGCGCGCAGGAGGTGAAGCTGGGAAATACGAATCCCTTCCTGGGGAAGTATCGTTATTGGGAAAAACGCCTGCAGAAAATCGACCTTGCCGCTGTGCCATTGTTTCTGGAGCATATTCTTCCCGAGTTCGACAAGGAGATAGTCTATGACCATGATGAAGGTAAAGACCTCTGAACCGCGTTAGTAAGGTTTTTGCTTTTTGGAAATAGGGGGAGAAATGGATAATAGAAAGGTACTCGCCTTTTTGATGGTCTTTGTGGCGGCGGTTTCCTGGGCAGGAAGCGGGATGGCAGCGCAGGAATTCTTTCGTATAACCGATTGTGATGCCATGCGGCTAACGAATATACGAATGATACTGGCCGGGCTGCTCCTGATGCCCCTGGCTTGGATGAAGGGCGGACTTCAGCGCAGCTGGAAGGTATTGAAGGAGCGCCCCGGACTTTGGATGGATATTGGGATATACGCGGTGGGCGGCATTCTTTTGATGCAATATACATATTTTCAGGGAATCTCGATAGGGAATGCGGCGGCAACCACCGTTATATGCTACACCTGTCCCGCCATGGTCATATGCTATGATTCAGTTCATCAACGGAGATGGCCGAGGCCGGCAGAAATAATGTCGGTACTTCTGGCAATAGGCGGTATTTTCCTCATGGTTACGGGAGGAGATTTGGACAGCCTCTCGGTGCCTCTGGCGTGTGTGGCATGGAGTCTTGTATCTGCGGTATTCTTTTCCTTTTCTGCCATTTATCCCAAGCATTTGCTGCTTGAGCTGGATCAGGTATTCCTCCTTTCGGTTGGAATGCTGTTCGGAGGGATATGCTCCTTCCTGCTGGTGCCGGAGATAGATTGGAGCATCTTCTTCCGGCCGGAGGTTTTCGGCCTTGTTGCCTATATAATCCTTGGAGGTACGGCGTTGGCATTCCTGCTGTTCAATGCCGGACTCTTTTACCTGACCCCGGAGGAGGCTACTGTTACTGGCGCAGCGGAGCCTGCCGCCGCGGTTATACTGTCCTCCGTAATCTTCGGCACAGTCTTCGGATATGTGGAGCTCTTGGGAATCGCTATGGTTCTGGGGGCGATACTTCTGCCGCTGGTTGAAAGCAGGAAGGACAGAACCGCAAGTCGAAAAAAGCATGCAGTAGGGTAACTGAAAAGTTTCCTTAACCGAAGCTCCCCCTGCGGAAGACAGCGTAATTCAACTGCCTTTCGCAGGGGGAGCTTTATTCTGCGGAAGTTCCTGTGGAAATGGAGGGAACGATATGGGGCTTGAATGCTAATCCCGTAATGCATGCATTGCATTCTTGTCCATGTACATATTTCTGTCCGCTTCCTTGAATACATCGTTGACATTTGCGTGCCTGACGGGGGAGTAGACGGCGATGCCTATGGCGGCTGATATGCGGTACGCTGAGCCGGTATCAGGGTTGCTCATGGTTAAGGCCATGTCGCGTTTGACGCTCTTTACCAGCTCGAATACGCGGTCTGTACGGTTTCCCTGCACCAGGACAACGAACTCATCTCCTCCGATACGGAAGATCATATCCGCGTTGAAGTAGTGCCACAGGAGGGTGTATAGGTTCTTGATATACTGGTTGCCCTGGTCATGGCCATAGGTGTCATTGATTCGTTTTAGATAGTTCAGATCCACCATTATCATGGCAAATTTTGCTTTTCCCGCCTGAATATCACCGTTCAGAGAGGCGGTATATTTCTCATAGGCGGCTTTGTTTCCGGCGCCTGTCAATGCATCGGTGTATGCAAGGTAATCCATTCGTATGACCTTTGCCTCCAAGGTGCCCACCCTGCGATCCGCGGTGATGAGTTCCTTGGCATAGGCCTTCATGTCGTCACACATGGAGGCCAGCGCTTTGGCAAGGTCCTCGATTTCATCATGGGTGTGGATATTGGGATCATTGAAGGACATTACCTCCAGATCCCTTCTGCCATGACTCTTTTTGGCAAAGGCCGAGGCCGAGCTGCTGATTCGCTGGATTGGTTCCGCCACACGCTTGATGAGCCAGTAGGACATGCCTATAGACAGGATTATACCAGTCAGCATGGCCATAATAGAGCTCAGCGCTATGAATCGGATACGTCCGGCATCGATTTCATCTATGAGAACATCCGCGCATAGTACGGCGATGGGCTCTCCACTACTGTTGAAGATAGGACGTATCGCAGTGTATATATTCCCGAATTCGGTGTCGTTTTGAAAGAAGGTCACCGTTGGGTCATAATCCATGCGTGCCATATATTGACGAGCCACTTCGGGGGGATAGAAATCCGCCGTGTAGTTTCCCAGATCCGTAAGGCCGTCTGTGCCTGCCTCCTTGCCGGCCTGAGTATAAGCCGCAAGGACATCCATCATGTTATCCGGAGGATTTTCGGAAATCGGCTGTATGATATAGAGAAATTCCAGCTTATGTGTTTCCTTTAAATCATTTGTAAGCGTCTGCAGGGCGTTGTACTTTTCGGATTTTACTCCTGTCTGCATGCATTGCTGCAGGTCATCGCCGTCAATGGATCTGGCAACATAGTTCAGCACGTCTGCCGTGTATGCATGATAGCGGTGGAGCATATCGTGTTCATAGACGAAGAAGCCTATTGCGCCCATTATGATAGCGCTTAGAATCGAAAACAGCACACACACCATTATCATTGCTCTGGTAAGAGGATTCCTCTGTATTTTCTTTATGGGTTTACGGATTTTTTTGTAAACGAGTGCCCGTTTCATAATCACGCTCCCCTCTGGTCCTGAAATGTTTTAGCATAGTCTGTTTAAGTGATTAGGACACATTGACGAAAATTTCTTGTGTGGGTCAGTCCCGTTTTCCATATCAGCTTCTATGCGACTTCCAATTCTTCCAGGGTTTTCTGCTTGCTTTCCTCTCCCAATGTCAGGATCAGCAGTGAAACGAAAACGAAAACCGAAGCAAACATCAAGAAAATAACGTCCATCCCAAAGCCCTTAGCCATCATGATTCCCACCAGAGCCGGCGCAAGCATACCGCCCAGACGGCCAAAGCCTGCTGCCCAGCCGCTGCCCAATGCCCGCACCGCGGTTGGATACATCTCAGGCGTATAGGTGTATATGACGCCCCATGCGCCAAGATTGAAGAAGGACATTGCCGCGCCCCAGCTTGTGAGGGTAACGGCCGTTGAGGCATGTCCAAAGAAGTAGCTGCAAATGCCGGACATAAGGAGGAACAACGACAGTGTGTACTTGCGCCCTATCCTGTCCACAAGCCACGCGGCGGCAAAGTATCCGGGAAGCTGTGCCAGAGTCATAATCAGCACATACTCAAAGGTCTTGACCACCGCAAAGCCTTGGGCGTACACCAGTGAAGGCAGCCACATGAAGATACCATAATAACTATAAACGATTCCAAACCAAGCCAGCCACAGCATCAATGTGCGAATACGATATTTTTTCGTCCAAAGTGTCTTAAGTCCGAATTTTTCGGAACCGGCCATATCCGCAGTGTTCTCTGCTGCGGCTGCAAATAACGGCTGTGTTTCGTCAATGCGCGCGGTTCCGGCTTTTTGCTCCAGTTCTTTAACGATGGCTTCTGCTTCCTCCTGCCGTCCATGAGCCAGAAGGTAACGTATGGATTCAGGCATGTGCAGGCGAATCAAGAAAACATAAAAGGCCGGAACGCAGCCAAGGACAAAGGCCGCTTTCCATCCAAAGGCGGGAATAAATAAATAGGCTATGCAAGCCGCGAAAATCCAACCTACCCCCCAAAAGCTTTCCAGCAGAACGATAAACCGTCCCCGCAGCCGCGATGGCGCGTACTCACTCATAAGAGTTACGGCAACGGGCAGCTCGCCGCCCAGACCAAAGCCCACCAAGAAGCG
>DOYB01000121.1:0-10607 GCA_003518745.1 Selenomonas sp.
CACACGGAAAGACCACTACCACCTCCATGCTTGGAGTGGCGCTGGAGCATGCCGGTATTTCTCCTACCATCATCATAGGCGGCGAGGTGGAGGATCTTGGCACCAATGCGAAGCTTGGGAAGGGAGAATATCTGGTTTCAGAGGCAGATGAGAGCGACGGCTCCTTTCTGAAGCTGAAGCCCCATATCGCGGTGGTTACCAATGTGGAAAACGATCACATGGATCACTATGGCACCATGGATAACATCCGGGCAGCCTTTAAGCAATTCATAGAGAATGTGGACAAGGAAACAGGCTATGCGGTGCTGTGCTTCGAGAACGAAAACCTGAGAAATATTGCCAAGGAAATAGACCGCAGGTATATATCCTACGCAATAAACGAACCGGCAGATTATCAGGCGGCAAATATCGAGACAAGCGGAAATGGAATATCCTTTGACGTTATGCATGGGGAAGAAAAGCTTGGCCATGTGGATCTCAACATCCCGGGACGGCACAATGTGCTTGACGCAATGGCTGCGGTGGTTACGGGCCTCAGCATCGGAGTCTCCATGGAGGATATGGCAGCAGGACTAGCCATGTTCCATGGGGCAAAGCGCCGCTTCCAGACAAAGGGAAGGGAGCGTGGCGTGTGGATCGTGGACGATTATGCCCATCACCCCACGGAAATAGCCACTACCCTGAAGGCTGCCAAGCAAACGAAGCCTAAGCGCCTTATCTGCGTGTTCCAGCCCCACCGTTATTCCAGGACGAAACTCTTGCGTGAGGAATTCGGCAATGCCTTTGCGGATGCCGATCTTTTGATACTGACCGATATTTACGCCGCCGGAGAAGCCCCCATAGAGGGGGTTGACGGTAGCACGATATTGAAGGAGGTCACCAAGGCCACAGGACAGAATGTGACATATCTGGAGGACAGGCGTGATATTGCGCAGTATCTTTCATCCATTGTGGAAGAAGGGGATCTGGTCATTACAATGGGAGCCGGAGATGTATACCGTACCGGAGAGGAATTAAAAGAGCTGTTGAAATGATTTCCCTATGGGTGTATTATGTACGTTATCATTTCTGTTTGAGGCTTAAATAAGGGCGAAAAGGGAGAATGTTGCTTTGATGGAACAGGATAAGATAGTTGTGGTCATGGGAGGGCCTTCAACAGAGGCTGAGGTTTCCCGCCGTACCGGTAAGGCTATATTGGAAGCGCTGCTTTCCAAGGGCTATAACGCTGAGGGGATGGAGCTGGACCCCCTTCATTTTGCGGGGGATATCCGTAAAAGCGGATGCAGCATAGTATTCAACGCGCTGCACGGAAAATTCGGTGAGGACGGAATGATACAAGGAACCCTTGATATGCTGGGAATTCCCTACACAGGTTCAGGTGTTCTGGCCGCGGCGATAACTATGGACAAGGCGGCTTCCAAGCGGATTTTCGTGGCGGAGGGGATTTCCACCCCTAGGGCCCATACTTACCAGCGGTATGAGATGAAGCGGGAGCTTTCAAAGGAGATTGCAGGGGAGTTTTCCTTCCCGGTGGTGGTAAAGGCGGCATCCCAGGGCTCAAGCATAGGTGTCTACATTGTTGAGGATGTTGCTGAACTCAGTAAATCGCTGGAGGATGCTTTTTCCTACGATGATGAGGTGCTGGTGGAGGAATTCGTACGCGGGCGGGAGATTACCGTGGCAGTGTGGGGCAATGCTGAAGAAAAGGAAGCAATGCCCATCATCGAAATTACTACTTTATCCGGACGCTATGATTACAATAGCAAGTACACCAAGGGGGCTTCCACTCATATTGTTCCCGCGCGCCTTTCGGAAGATAAGACAAGGGAGATTCAGGAGCTGGCGGTGAACACCTTCGCGGCCTGCAGATGCTGCGGCGTTGCAAGAGTGGACATGATGCTTGATGAAAATGAGGTTCCCTATGTGATTGAAGTCAATTCCGTACCCGGTATGACGGAGACCTCCCTTGTGCCGGATGCGGCCAGAGCCATGGGGATTGAATTCCCTGAACTTTGTGAGCGTATCTTGAAGATGGCGGGGTTTCCATTTGCTAATGTGTCGTGAGAGAGGACAATGTCCTCCCACCCCGCATATCTCAGGGGAGGGAGGACATTTTATTCTTGGTTAACGGAAGGGTGAAATATCCATGCCGAAAGATAATGATGGTATAGGGGAGCGGCCGGAGCATAGAAGGCGAAGTACAAGCCGGTTGTTTAAGGGATTTCTTTTCTTCGTGATTTGCAGCAGTATCCTTGGAATCATAGTTTACTCCCCGATTTTTGTGCTGCGCGAAGTGCAGGTCAGCGGCAATAGATATGTTTCAAAGGAAGCGGTGACCGATATTGCGGGTGTATACTACGGAGAACCCATGTTCCGACTTGAAACGGACGAGGTAGCGAAGCGCCTGCTGAAGGATCTGCGCTTTGAGGATGTAGTGGTAAGGCGGCGCCTGCCGAATATACTGGATATTATGGTAAAGGAACGGATGCCTGTAGCGACTATGGCATGCGAATATGGATACATTGATATAGATCGACAGGGAAAGGTTTTGGACAGCTACCGTACCCTTAAGAATATGCCGATACCAATGCTGACAGGCGTGGAGGCCAGGGATGTGTACATCGGTGATAATGTTACCGATGAGTCGGTCAAGAACGCGGTTAATTTTCTGCAGCATTTGGATGAAGCGTCCATCAATCAGATTTCCGAGGTTTCAATTGTAACGCCTGATTACATGATAGCATATACCACACAGTCCATACCTATACGACTTGGGAACGCGGAACGGATAGAGGAAAAGGCCAGACTTACGGAGGACTTTCTGCGGGACTTGAACCAGAATCCTTACCCTGTTGAATATGTGGATTTTAACTATACGACTCCCTTCATCAAGTTAGGGAAATAGAGGCGAAATAAAATGAATAAGATACTTCATGGGAGCTGGTCCATTGCCTGTGTGTGCATGGTTTTGGGTTTCATGCTGGCCGTGCAGTTCAGGACCACACAGGTTATAAACGAGAGTGTGCCTCACCAGAGAATCGAGGAGATGTCAGCCCGCCTGCTTCAGACGGAGGAGGAAAGGGATGATCTCAAGGAAGAACTGGAAAAGGTGCGCAAAGAGGGGGCGGGTGTGCCTACCACTGCTGAGCTTCGTCTTCGGGCGGGCGTTACGCCATTGGAGGGTGAAGGCGTCATAGTGAAGATAGATGACAGCAGCGCAAGCTCTAAGTCAGGTGAGAATCCGAATCTCTATCTGGTTCATGACGATGACCTGCTCAGGGTTATAAATGAGCTCAGGGCGGCCGGGGCTGAGGCCGTTTCCGTCAATGGGCAGCGGTTGATCGGTACGTCTGAGATACGCTGCGCGGGACCGACACTCTCTGTGAATAACGTACGTTCAGCCCCACCCTTTATCATTCATGCCATAGGAGACAAGAAGGCCCTTGAAGGAGCCATCAAGATGAGGGGCGGTGTAGCGGAAACCTTGAAGGTCTGGGGTATTCTGGTGGAGGTTACGGTCGAGGATAAGGTTTATGTACCTGCCTACAAGGGAACAACAAGGCACACCTATGCCAGCGAAACTACGGAAAAGGAGGCTGAGGTTCGGTGATTAAGCCATTGCTTGGTTTACTGGCAGGCATATTGATCGGCTCATTTTCAACCATCAGTATCCCGCATGATTATGCAAAACTCTTTTCCGTAGCCCTGCTGGCAGCATTGGATTCCGTATTCGGAGGCTTGAAGGCAACGGTAGATGATAAGTTCGATAACACGGTGTTTGTAACCGGCTTCTTCACGAATGCTCTCCTTGCCGCGTTCCTCGTTTATGTGGGGGATCGTCTGGGAATCGATCTTTATTATGTGGCTCTGCTGACTTTTGGACTTAGGATATTCAAGAACCTTGCCATTCTTCGCAGGCATTTGCTGAAAAAGTTCAGTTGATACTGTTTTTTTGCAAATTCCATAAATATTTGTGGACAGGCTATGGAATTTGACATAAAATGGTGATAAAATGTGTAAGTATTTTTGTATCGAAGTATATCTTTTTATGGATTTGTCCGTGAGGAGGATAATATAGTGTTAGATTTTGATGACGATGAAATAATGGATCAGTTTGCGAGGATTAAGGTCATCGGCGTTGGCGGCGGCGGAAGCAACGCGGTAAATCGCATGATAGACTTTGGTCTGGAGGGTGTTGATTTTATCGCTGTCAACACAGATGCCCAGGCGCTTTTGAAGGCTAAGGCACAGAAACGCATGCAGATTGGTGAGAAGCTGACCAGGGGACTCGGTGCTGGCGCGCGTCCTGAAATCGGTGAGAAGGCCGCTCAGGAGAGCAGGGAGGAGCTTCTGGATGCTCTGCGCGGCGCGGATATGGTGTTTATTACGGCAGGTATGGGAGGCGGTACCGGAACCGGAGCTGCTCCTGTGGTGGCTGAGTGTGCCCGTGAGATTGGCGCATTGACAGTGGGTGTCGTTACACGTCCATTTACATTTGAGGGACCGAAGCGCAAGAAGAATGCCGATCTTGGAATCGAGAATCTGAGGAAGCATGTGGACAGTATCATTACCATACCCAATGACCGCCTTCTTCAGGTGGTGGACAAGAAGACTCCTATGACCGAGGCCTTTAAGACTGCTGATGACGTACTTCGCCAGGGAGTCAAGGGTATTTCTGATTTGATTGCGGTGCCCGGGCTTGTCAACCTGGATTTTGCTGACGTGAAGTCTGTAATGAGCAACGCGGGCTCAGCGCTGATGGGAATCGGAGAGGCAACCGGGGAGAACGCGGCAGTGGATGCGGCTAAGGAGGCCATTACCTCACCGCTTCTTGAGACCAGCATAAAGGGTGCCCGTGGTGTGATTATCAATATTACAGGTGCTGCTGACACGCTGACCATGATGGAGGTCAATGAAGCCTCTGTAACAATTCAGGAATCTGCTGATCCCGATGCCAATATAATCTTTGGCGCGGCCCTTGATGATTCTATGGGGGATATGGTTCGTGTCACCGTTATTGCGACAGGCTTCGATGCCCCGAAGATTCAAGGCGCCCAGGGAATGCAAGGCATGCAGGGTATGCAGGGAATGCAAGGCGGCAATATGAATGGGCCTATTGATATGCCGCAGATGCCGTCCTTTGGGTTCGGCGGCTTCGGGCAGGTGAACCAGCAGCCTCCGGCAGAGCCGGCGCAGCGTCCGGTTGATCCTATGGAAGATGGCCAGGGCGTGATAGATATCCCAATCTGGATGCGCAGGAAATGATTAATATAAGCACGCCCTATAGGCGTGCTTTTGTTATGGGGCAGTTTATATACTTTTGTGAATAGGTGGGGCAATGAAGAAACTAGCGGGAATGATGGCGGTGTTTTTGCTTTGCGTGGCAGTGATGATAATGCCCTGCGGCGCGGCAAAGATGACACCCACGATGGACGGCACCCTTGACAAGGCCCAGGTTGCCTTGGGAGGTGTGCATCCGGGAGACACGATGGAACAGGTAATGGCCATTTACGGGGAAGCGCCAAAGAAGGAAAGCGCGTCACATGGCATGGAGGTGCACTCCTATGAGGAGGGATCCTTCATCATAACCTATGAATGGAGAAAAGTGAAAAATATTTTGTGCCTCGGTGACGGCAATAAAATGACACCTGACAATGTTATGATGTGGGAAGACGAGTCTCGATTGGCAGAGGTCTATGGAATGGCGAGTCAGGTGGAGGAGCATGAGGACGGGCGCATCGCCTATGTTTACTGGGGAAATGTTACCGCGCCCTTTCAGTATATAATATTTACTACGGTAAATGGCTCTATAGCTCAGATTTCATGTGGAAAGGCCTATTAAAGCGGAATCTGCGGGCGAAGGAGCATTGAACTGATCGAGAAATTGATAAGGGCGGAAACTGGCGACTCGGTTATTTTCTGTCGGATACACTAGAATTCCCAAGGTAATTGCGTTATAATTAGGTGGATTTTCAAGATATTTTGCGGAATAACCGCATGATTGGGAGGAGACGTAATGAAGGTCAGTGTTTTAGGTGCAACGGGATATGCGGGAGCAGAACTTCTGAGAATCCTTTATCAGCACCCTCAGGCTGAGGTTGTGCATATTACATCCGAAAGCCACACTGGAGAGAGAATCGATGATATCTATCCGCATTTGCGGGGAATGTATTCCCTTGAACTGGAAAGCATGAATGAGATCGTTCGCATCGGTGAGGACAGTGATTTTGTTTTTATCTGCCTGCCCCATGGTCACGCTATGGAAGCAGGGAAGGCGCTCGCGAAGCTTCCGGTTCGTATTATCGACCTTGGTGCCGATTACAGGTTCAGCGATATTACGGTGTATGAGACCTGGTACAAGGTGACCCATACCCACAGGGACGCGGAGAGGGTCTATGGACTGGCCGAGCTTTACAGGGATGAGATTAAGGAGGCGAAGATTATAGGAAATGCGGGCTGTTTCACCACGGCAAGCATTCTGGCTTTGGCTCCTTTGGCAAAGCATCGTCTTATAGATTTGAACACGATTGTTATCGATGCCAAGTCCGGCGTGTCCGGCGCGGGTCGTTCGCCAAAGCAGGGCAACCATTTCCCTGAGCTCTATGACAGCTTCAAGGCATATAATGTGGCTCATCATCGCCATACTCCCGAGATCGAGCAGGCATTGGAGGATATTTCAGGTGAGAAACTGGTACTTAACTTCACTCCTCATCTGGTGCCTATGTCCAGGGGAATCCTGGCCACCTCGTATGCCAGCTTGAAGGCAGGAACCACGGGGGAGATGGTGGACGCGGCATATTCCAAGATGTATGGGAATGAGCACTTCATACGGCTTCTTGGCAGGGGAGGCTATCCCTCCACCAAAGAGGTTCGCGGGTCGAATTTCTGCGATATAGCATGGCACATCGATGACAGGACAGGCAGAGTCATTGTCCTGTCGGCAATAGATAATCTGGTCAAGGGGGCCGCCGGTCAGGCTGTGCAGAACTTCAACATTGCCTGCGGCATTGATGAGAAGACCGGATTGGATGTAGTCCCGATGTATCCATGATCAAGTAATTCAATATGGAGGTTTTCACATGTTTTCTGAAAAAAATGCCAGAGCCGGTGTAGCATATCCCCAAGGCTTTACAGCCGCGGGGGTAAGGGCCGGTATAAAGAAGAGCGGCAATCTTGATGTGGCTGTTATCTACACGGAGAAAGAGGCGGCGGTCGCGGGGGTATTTACCCAGAACGCGGTGGCGGCCGCTCCGGTTTATGTTTCAAAGGATACTGTTAAGCATGGCATTGCTCACGCGGTTGTGGCTAACGCAGGCTGCGCCAATGCCTGTACCGGTGAGCAGGGGGATAAGGATGCCCGCCGGATGGCAGCAATAGCCGCGAATGAGCTGGGCTGCAAGGCGGAGGAGGTGTTGGTTGCTTCCACCGGCGTAATTGGCGTTACCTTGCCCATGGACAAGATGGAAAAGGGCATCAAGCAGGCAGTTGCCGAGCTTTCCGGGGAAGGCAGCCAGAATGCGGGCAACGCTATTATTACCACGGACACTTATTCCAAGGCCTGCGCTACAGAGGTTGAAATTGGAGGCAAGACGGTGCGCTTTGGCGCTATTGCCAAGGGCTCCGGAATGATTCAGCCCAACATGGCAACAATGCTTTGCTTCATCACCACTGACGCGGCTATTTCACAGCCGCTTCTTCAGGAGGCTCTTTCCGATATCGTTGAGGTTTCCTTCAACATGATTTCCGTTGATGGTGACATGAGTACCAACGACATGGTGACAGTAATGGCAAACGGCGCTGCCGGCAATGCGGAGATCACTGAGAAGAATGGGGACTATGAGAAGTTCCACGCTGTACTCCTTGACATTTGCCAGGGAATGGCTCAGCGAATCGCGGCTGACGGCGAGGGGGCAACGAAATTCCTCACTATTAACGTCAAGGGTACGGCCTCCTTCGCGGACGCAAAGACCATCGGCATGAGTGTCGCGAAATCTCCTCTGGTCAAGACCGCCTTCTTTGGCCAGGATCCCAACTGGGGCCGCGTGATTTGCGCGGTTGGCTATGCGGGAGTCCCCATGGATCCGCAGAAGACCGTGGTGAAGTTCGGCGGCGTGCCGGTATATGCCCATGGGGTAGGCGCTGAGCATGATGAGGAAGCTCTCAGGAAGGTAATGGCTGAGCATGATATCGTTATCGACATCGATATGGGCAATGGCGATGGAGAAGCAACGGTATGGACCTGCGACTTTTCCTATGAGTATGTGAAGATAAACGGGGAGTATCATACCTAACTAAACTCTGCTTTTGACAAGAGGAGCGAAATAATTTGAAATATATAAGCACCAGAGGCTCCGGAGAGAGCCTGACTTCAGCGGAGGCAATCATTCGCGGGCTGGCCGGAGATGGAGGGCTCTTTGTGCCTTCCATGATATCTAAGCTTCCGCTGAACTTCATAGAGCGGTTTGGAAAGATTTCCTATGAGGAAAGGGCTGAGGGGATACTCAGCCTGTTCCTTTCCGACTACACCACAGAGGAATTGGTGGATTGTGTTGAAAAGGCCTATGGCGGTGACAAGTTTGATGACAAGCGCCGCGCGCCCTTGAAAGCTGTGGGGGATTTCTCGGTGCTGGAGCTTTGGCACGGCCCCACCAGCGCGTTCAAGGATATGGCATTGCAGCTTTTGCCTCAGCTTTTGCGTACAGCTCTTGTCAAAACAGGTGAAGACAGGGAAATCCTCATTCTTGTGGCCACCTCCGGAGATACGGGCAAGGCAGCGTTGGAGGGGTTCTGCGATGTGGATCAGGTTCGTATAATGGTCTTTTATCCTGATGGCGGCGTAAGCCGCATACAGCGCTTGCAGATGCTGACGCAGAAGGGGCGTAATGTTAACGTCACTGCGGTGCGTGGCAACTTCGATGATGCCCAGAGCGGAGTAAAGGCCATTTTTGGTGATGAGGAATTCGGCAGAAAGCTGGCAAAGGCAGGCGTGAAGCTTTCCTCTGCCAACTCCATTAACTGGGGCAGGCTTGTGCCTCAGATTGTCTACTATTTCAGCGCTTATGCGGATTTGCTGGAGCAGGGCAGGATAGAGCCGGGGGACGAGGTGGACTTCTGCGTTCCTACGGGAAATTTCGGGGATATACTGGCGGCCTATTATGCCAAGCTGATGGGCCTGCCGGTACATAAGCTGATTTGCGCTTCGAACTGCAATAATGTATTGACTGATTTCCTGCGCACCGGTATTTATAATCGTAAGCGCGAGTTCCACAAGACCATTTCTCCATCAATGGATATACTGATTTCCAGCAATCTGGAGAGACTGCTGTATCATATTACGGAGGATACGGCTCAAGTCAAAGCATGGATGGAGGAGCTTTCCGACAAGGGAAGCTACAATGTGGGCAAAGAGGTACTGGAGGAGATTCAGAAGGTCTTCTGGGCCGGCTGGACTGATGAGGACGCTACCAAGTCAACTATAAGCAGGGTTTTCAAGGACTTTAATTATGCCCTTGATACGCATACCGCGGTGGCCTGGGATGTGGCTGAACAGTACGTGAAGGAGACCGGTGACAAGCATGTAATGGTCGTGGTTTCCACAGCGAGCCCATATAAGTTCAACGCAAGCGTCTTGGAAGCTATGGGCGAGAAGACTGAAGGCATGGATGAGTTCGCGATGCTGGACTGCTTGAATAAAAAGAGCGGCCAGCCGATTCCGAAGGGCCTTGACAGCCTCAGGAACGCGAAGGTGATACATCAGGATGTGTGCGACAAGGACGAGATGGAAGAATTCGTCTATGAATTCGCCACGAAGAGGGTTTCTGGGTAAGGAAAAGGGGCAAATACATGGATAGGTATTTTCAGCAGGAAATCGAGTGCGCGCCAATCGAACAGATAAGGGCCATGCAGAATGAGAAGCTTTTGAAGCAGGTGCGGCATGTTTGGGACAATGTCCCGTACTATAGGAAGAAGATGGAGGATAAGGGGGTTAGGCCTGAGGATATAAAATCTACGGCAGACCTCTGCAAGCTTCCCTTCCTGTCCAAGAACGATTTGAGGATTGCCTATCCCTATGGGCTTTTGGCAGTTCCACTCAAGGATTGCGTGAGGATTCATTCCACTTCCGGAACCACCGGTAAGAGGGTTATTGCCTTCTATACTCAGGAGGATATCGATATGTGGAATGATTGTACTGCCCGCGCTATTGTGGCAGCGGGCGGAACAAAGGATGATGTTTGCCAGGTTTCCTACGGCTATGGCCTTTTCACCGGCGGCGCTGGCGTGGACGGCGGCTCCCATAGGGTGGGGTGCTTGACGGTTCCGGCCAGCTCCGGAAATACTGAGCGGCAGATTATGTTCATCATGGACCTTCAGGCCACGATACTCTGCTGCACGCCAAGCTATGCCGCGTACCTTGCCGAATCCATGAAGGAAATGGGCTACGGTCCCGATGATATTCCATTGAAAATCGGTATCTTTGGCGCCGAGGCATGGTCTGAGGAGATGCGCCATGACATTGAGAAGACCCTTGGCATAAAGGCATATGATATATATGGTCTCACTGAGCTTTCAGGCCCGGGAGTTGCCTTTGAGTGCTCGGCGCAGCAGGG
>DOYB01000121.1:10736-10897 GCA_003518745.1 Selenomonas sp.
TTCACGTCCCTTGACAAGAAGGCATTTCCTCTTCTGCGCTACAGGACACGGGATATCTGTGTGCTGAACAGGGAGCAGTGCTCCTGCGGACGTACCCATGTGCGCATGATGAAGCCCAAGGGGCGTTCCGATGATATGCTCATTATCCGCGGGGTCAATGT